>JAOUEU010000276.1 GCA_029858555.1 Candidatus Zixiibacteriota bacterium | reverse complement strand
TGAACGAATACAAAGGTATCATCCAGCAGCAGGTGCCGGCCTACTCCGCCGTGAGGGTCGATGGTCAGCGTCTCCACGAGCTGGCCCGCGAAGGCATCGAAGTGGACCCCCCGATCAGGGAAGTGGAAATTAAGGAAATCCAGCTGGTCAGCTATAGAAACCCGTACTTGAGTTTCAGAACCAACTGCTCCAAAGGCACCTACGTCCGGTCGCTGGCCAACGATATCGGCAACCGTCTGGGTTGCGGCGCCTACCTGTCAAAGCTTCGCCGCATCTCGGTGGGATCGCTGACCCTGGACAGGGCCATCACTCTCAATGAAGTGAATCGTTGCCATGAGAACGGCACCCTGGAAAAACACCTGCTCAGTGTCGACAAAGTGCTCCATTACAGCGCTGTCAAGGTGACTGAGGCCTTCCGGCAGGAAATCATCTCGGGGCCGGAATTGGCGCCCGAACATGTGGTCACCATCGAGGGTGATTTCTCGGCCGGCGACAAGGTTATGCTCAAAGACGCCCGGGGCACGGTCCTGGCGGTGGGTAAGGCCGAGGCCGGCGCCGACAGGTTTCGTGCCGGCGAGGATGGCGAAAAACTGTTTAGCTACATCAGGGTATTGAATTGACTGTCGAGTTTATCAGAGGACTGGAAAACCTGCCCCCGCGAGCCGACCGTGAGGCGGTCGTGACCGTCGGGACCTTCGACGGTATGCACCGTGGCCACCAGGAAATTCTCGCCCGCGTCCGCGCCGAATGCGAAAGCTCCGGCCAGCAGCCCGTACTGGTCACCTTCCACCCCCATCCCCGCGTCGTGGTGTCGCCCCAGGATGCGCCGCTGTTGCTGACGACTATTGAGGAAAAGGAAAAGTTTATACCCCATTTCTTCCAGGGCCGCGTGGTCATTCTCAATTTCGACCGGGCCCTGCAGAACATGTCGCCCGACGAGTTTGTCCGCGGAGTCCTGATTGACCGGCTGGGCCTGAAAAAGCTCGTCGTCGGCTATGATCACACCCTGGGCAAGAATCGCCGGGGCAACACCGAAGAATTGACGCGTCTCGGCCGCCGTTACGGTTTCGAGGTCGAAGTGGTCGGCCCCGTCATGAACGGCAACAAACCTGTCTCGTCGTCCCGGATCCGGGCTGCCATCGCCGGGGGAGACTATCGTGAGGCAATTGCCCTTTTGGGGCACGACTATGCCATCTACGGGACCGTCATTAAAGGTATCGGGCTGGGGCGGAAACTGGGCTTTCCCACCGCCAATATCCGCTACAATCGCAGCAAGCTGCTGCCGGCGCATGGCGTGTACGCCTGCTGGGTCCAGATGGACGGGGTGGAAAAAAACGGCATGATGTTTGTCGGAAGAAACCACTTTCGCCATGATGACGCCGTCTCCGTGGAGGTGAACATCTTCGAGTTCGACCGCGAGATCTATGATGAAGAAATTATTGTCTACCCGACCCATTTTGTGCGAGAAAACAAAAAATACGACTCCACCGACGAACTGGCGGAGCAACTGAAGGCAGATAGAGAAAACGTGATGGATATTATCGAAAGGAAGAAGAAAAATGTCGATCTCAAAGGAGCGTAAAGCCGAAATTATTTCTGAGAGCCGGCTGCATGAAACCGATACCGGCTCGCCGGAAGTGCAGGTAGCTCTGCTGACTGCTCGGATCAACGACTTGACCGGGCACATGCAACAACACAAAAAGGATTATCACACCCGACATGGGCTCATGAAACTGGTCGGGAAAAGACGACGCCTGCTCGACTATCTCAAAACCAGTGATATCGAAGGCTATCGTCAACTCATTGCGCAGCTCGGGCTGCGGCGTTAGAGAACACAGGAAAAAATATGATTAACAAAGTGGAATTTGAATTAGGCGGCCGGACCATGACTATCGAAACCGGCCGACTGGCCAAGCAGGCCAACGGCGCCGTGACGGTTCGGTATGGTGACTCTATGGTCGTCTCTACGGTTTGCTCCGGAACGGAACCCAAAGTAGGTTTTGACTTCTTCCCCCTCACGGTTGAATACCGCGAAAAATCCTACGCGGCCGGCAAGATACCCGGAGGCTTCTTCAAAAGAGAAGGTCGCCCCTCCGAAAAGGAAGTCCTCTCCGCCAGGATTATCGACCGGCCCATCAGGCCGCTCTTTCCCGATGACTTCCAGTCCGAGACGCAGTGTATTACTTATGTCGTGTCCCATGACCAGAAAAACGACACCGACGTTCTCGCCCTGGTCGGCACCGGGGCCGCTCTGGCTATCTCCGATGTGCCCTTTCAGAAGACCGTTGCCGGGGTCCGCGTCGGACGGCGGCAGGGTGAGTTCCTCGTCAATCCTACGATTCAGGACCTCGAGGACTGTGATATTTATGTCACCATGGCCGGCTCGGCTGACAGTATCACCATGGTTGAAGGCGGCGCCAGGGAAATCCCCGAAGCGGACATCATCGGGGCCCTTCAGTTCGGCTATGAACATATTAAGGCCATCGTCGCCAAAATCGACGAGCTCAAGGCCGCGTGTGGCAAGGATAAGTACGAATACACACCCGTTGTCACCGACACAGGCCTCATCGAAAAGGTGACGACCATGGTCGGTGCCCGCCTTGATGAGTACAATCACATCGCCGACAAGGAAACGCGTCGCGCCGAGAAGAAAAAACTCACCGATGAAATCGTCGAAGCTCTGGCCGAAGAGTTTCCTGAAAGTGAAGGCGCGATCGGCACCATTATCCACGACCTCGACTCGCGGTCCATGCGGGACATGATCCTCAAGGAGGGGAAGCGTATTGACGGCCGCAACCCCGACGATATACGTGAGATCACCTGTGAGGTCGGCTACCTGCCGCGCGCTCACGGCTCCGCCCTCTTTACCCGCGGCCAGACCCAGGCCCTCGTGGCCGTGACGCTGGGCACGAAGTTCGATGAACAGCGCCTGGATGAACTCGAAGGCGAGTCCACCAAGAGCTATATGCTGCATTACAATTTCCCGCCCTTCAGCACCGGCGAAACCAAGCCCATTCGCGGCACCAGTCGGCGCGAGATCGGCCACGGCGCCCTCGCCGAAAGAGCCCTCTTTCCCGTCATCCCCGCCGAAACCGGCTTTCCCTACACTCTCCGCGTGGTCTCCGATGTGATGGAGTCCAACGGGTCGTCCTCCATGGCCTCTGTCTGCGGCAGCTCCCTGGCCCTGATGGATGCCGGTGTTCCCGTCAAGACCGCCATCGCCGGAATCGCCATGGGCCTCATCAAGGAGGATGATAACGTCCACATCCTGACTGATATCCTCGGTGATGAAGATCACTTCGGTGATATGGACTTCAAGGTTGCCGGCAGCAGTGTCGGTATCACGGCCATCCAGATGGATATCAAGATCGTCGGCCTCGATATCGCCGTCATGGCACAGGCATTGGAGAAGGCCCGCCAGGCCAGGCTGTTCATTCTCGACAAGATGAACGCCACCATCGCCAAACATCGTGACCAACTCTCGGAATTCGCTCCCCGCATTATCACCATCAAGATCAATCCTTCCAAGATTGGCGAGGTGATCGGCCCCGGGGGCAAGATTATACGCGGTATAGTCGAGGAAACCGGCGCCAAGGTGGATATTGAGGATGACGGCACCGTGCTTATCTCCTCTGTCGACGCCGCCGCCGGCCTCAAGGCCCGCGAGATTATCGAAAGAATCGTCGAAGAACCCGAGATCGGCAAGGTTTACGCCGGCGTCGTCCGCCGTGTGGCCCCGTTCGGCGTCTTTGTCGAAATTCTGCCCGGGACCGATGGTCTGGTCCACGTCTCCGAACTAGGCAACGGCCATGTCAGGAGAGTCGAGGATGCCTATCGCATCGGTGACCGCTTTGACGTCAAGGTCATCAATATCGATAACGAAGGCAAAGTGCGGCTTTCGCAGAAAGCCCTCCTTGACAACAAGCCGCAGGGACGCGAGAGATCGGAAAGACCGGAACGATCGGAACGATCGGAAAGAACGAGAAGGTAGACGATGGCCCGGCGTCCCTCGCAAACCGAGA
>JAOUEU010000275.1 GCA_029858555.1 Candidatus Zixiibacteriota bacterium | reverse complement strand
CGCGAACGGTGTTTCGGGATTTCGCAAACTGCTAAGACACATCTCGTAATGCGAATCGCCCGGAGGCGTAACCCGCCTTCGGGTTTTATGTTAGTCCATAGCCTGTGGGAAACGCCCCACATTCCGGCCCGCCCCGGGCGGGGAGAAAAAGTTTCCACCTGTTCAATCTGCTCACAATCTTCGGCATAATCCGCTGTCCAGCCACAGCTTAACGCTCCGGCTGGAGAAGTTGCCGCATGCGGCATTCCCCTTGCATCGTCCTCAGGAGACACCGAAAGGCAACACCCAGAGAAGGGGCGTTACGATGAAGGTCAAGTTTGTGCTGACAATGGAAGATTTGGTGGTCGACGACAACGAAATCGAACAGGTGGTTCTGGATTGGGAAAGCGAAGTCGATCAACAGGAAATCCTCGAGGTTTCCCATCAGTGGATCTCTTCCAAGAACTTCCTGACCCAGAGGATGGAAGGCCTCACCCGTGTGGGTGAATCCTCTTTAGTAATAGAACCTTTAGAAGATGCCGAGTTCGAGGATGCCGAAGAATATTGATACAGACCTGCTGGCTGTCGTCCAGGACACTTTCGATAAGGCCTCGGCCAAAGCGGATGAATACTCCGGTGTGCTGGGCTCTATCAAAGGGACGATCGTCGAGCACTTCGGGCAAAACGGCCTCATCGCGGCTTACGTCGTCCTGGCGGTGCTCGTCCTTGTCCTGATCACCCGTCTGACCAAAATCACGTTCTCGACCATCAAGTATCTTGTTATTCCGGCCGTGGCTTTGGCCTTTGTCGGAGCCTACTTCCTGCCTTATTCCTTTGCCGCCCTTCTGCCGGTCACCGTCACCATATCGTCGCTGGTGCTGTTGTTCAAGGGTTAAGCCCACACTCACTGGCGAAGGCCCCTTACATCACCGTGAAAATGCTTTTTGCCATAAAGCCACCAGAGGTCTACTCGCCCCGTGTCCAACGATTTATAGACTCCGCCCGGTTCGGCAGGGCTCTTGCAGGGAGAGCCCAGTGAAACGCACTTCGTAAACGGCAGTCGGTCGGCCTCAGGGCGGCACCCCGTTCGGCCCGGCTGCGCATCGAGATGAAGGCATGTCCGAGATTAGAACCTGCATAAACTGTGGTCGCCGGTTGGTCAGAAGAAGGGGAGTCTGGCTTTGTCTTCAATGCAATTCCCCCGAGATTGACAGCACCGCTATCTTCAAGGACGATCCCGAGCAAGCCGACTACGTGTTTATCGAGTGCCCCGGGGCTACCCTGTACGAGGCGGGCACCAACAACGTCATCGCCGGGGTCAGTTTTCATGATGACGACGATCCGGGTAAGGGATACGAGATTATCGGCAAGCCGGTCTTTGCGCCCAACCACACGCACCGCCGTCGAATAAAAAGAGAAGCACTGGGCAGTATCCGGCGGTGCCAGGCCTGCCAGGATTACACCATCCGGATGCGCCGCAGGGAAGGGGCCGATTTCTTCATCCCGTCATACAAACACCCCGGTCGCAAAAAACTTAAGTCGATTCAGCACCTTCATTACGAACCATAGCCCCGCCCCTTATCGCTTGCCCCGGTGATGCCCCGCCGGACAAAAACCATTTGTCCGCCTGCCGGTGAGGGCCTATATTTGGTCCATGAATCCCGAGCAGTACTCCGACTACATGGAACTGGCCCTTCGTGAGGCTGAACTGGCCTTCGAAGATGACGAGGTGCCGGTGGGTGCGGTCGTGGTTTTTGAGGGCAAAGTCATCGGCAAGGGACACAACTGCACCGAGGGTCTGCACGATGCTACCGCACACGCCGAGATGGTGGCCCTGTCGGCGGCATTCAATCATTTCGGCGACTGGCGGCTGGAGAACTGCTACCTGTTTTCCACCCTGGAGCCGTGCGCCATGTGCACCGGCGCGGCGGTGCTCTCCCGAATTAACACCATCGTCTACGGCGCCCCGGACCCCAAATTCGGAGCCTGCGGTTCGATTTTCAATGTTGCCGAAGAAAAAAAGCTCAACCACCGGATCGAGGTTGTCAGCGGCATTCTGGCCGACCGGGTGGCGGCGATGATGCAGGAGTTTTTCCGCAGGGTCCGCAACGGCGGGGAGAAAATCAATTGATGTCGGTCGACGGAGCGGGGATGGCTCAGTTCAAACGAGTGCGGCTTTTTGCCTTTCTCATTCTGGTGGCGGCACCGCTGGTCTATCTGGTGATTATCTATGCCGTGCCTTTTCCCCGAAAATCGGGCGGCGAGTATGACATGATGCTGTATATTCTTCTCATTGTCGCCATGATCCAGCCAGCCGCTTATCTGTTTATCGAAAGATTCCACCTGACGATACAGAGGCAGCAGCGGCCGTCGGCAATGCAGCCCGACCGGCTTTTTTTCACGCTCTCTCTAATCAAGTTCGCTTTCGTTGAGGCTATCTACATTTATGGCCTGGTGGTGGCTATTATCTCCGGGATTGCCAACCACGCCCTTTACTTCTACGCCATAGGCATTATCTGGACATTTATCTTGTGGCCCCGCCGGGGCGCATATGAACACTTTATGCAGAAGGCTCACAACCTATGAATACCGACTTAGACGATTTCGATGTTGATATGAACCGCATTATCGTGCGGCCGCTTTATTTTGGCCTGTTCACCAACATCCTGATTCCGATGGCGCTGCTACTGGTCTGCTACTACCTCAACAACCGGGGCGGCGTCGGCAACTCTATTGGTGATTTCGCCAACACCCTGTTCTACATCATCGGGGCCGTGGCTGTGGTCCAATCGGTTTTTGCCCTGTGGTGGCGGATGAAGCGCTTCAGCCAGCCGATGATTCGCCGGCGGGAGACGTTCGAGCAGGACCTGCTTACCGGAGTACTGGCTATCTCGCGGCCGATTTTTGTCGTCATTGCGGCCATCTCAGTTTACGCCGTCATCTATTTCTTTTTGACCGGGCGGTTTCGGGAGACGGTATTTCTGGTCTTTTTCTCGTTTATCGTTTTCCAGGTGGTACGGCCCCGCCACGGCCAGCTGAAAGGTCTTATCGCAAGGCAGAAGACGCTGATTGAGCAGGGCCAATTTCTGAGTTGACCGGAGTCGTTGCGGTCGGGCAGGTGGCTATAGAGTATGAAGCGCGATCGCGCATCGAGAAGGCAGGAGTGCTGACGCCAGGTATGGCCCGGGCGGGCCACCTCTTGTCTCGAATTGCGACTTTACGTCCAGCTCCAATCTCCAATTACAGCTTTACATCCGGAACGGTTTGTATAAATTAGGGTTTCTTGAGGTATCGCTCATCTGCTCGAGCGCCGAAGACGGAGAGGTGGCTGAGTGGTCGAAAGCGGCGGTCTCGAAAACCGTTATACCTTCGGGTATCTAGGGTTCGAATCCCTACCTCTCCGCCATAATTTCTGCGACCCGTGCAACTTTTCTATTGACAAACACTTATAAATTCCTACATTGCCTGTAGAAAGCTCTTGTGACACATTTGTGCCAGTCCGGAGCACCCATATGGGCAGAATCTACAAAAGAAAAAATGTCTGGTATATCGACGTCCACACAAGGGGCCGACGTATCCGCAAACGAGTGGGCCGGTCCAAGAGAGTAGCTGAACTCGCACTTCAGGATGCCGAGGTCAAGATTGCCCGGGATGAGTTTGGTTTCGCTAAGAACGATACCGCGGTCGACAGGTTTCTGGAGATGTTTCTGGAGTATTCAAGGGCAAATCACCAGCCCTCCACGACAACGAGGTACGGAGCCGTTATCGATCACCTGCGCGAGTTTCTCCAAACACGTCCCAATGTCACCTTTCTTTCTGAGATTACGCCCGAGACGATCGACCAGTACAAGGTGTTCAGGAAAAACGCGTGGGTCAATCCCAACGGCGAACCCGTCGGCTCCGACGAAGATGTAAAAGAGCATACGCGCAAGGGAGCCCGTGCCCACACGATCAATTTCGAAGTGGGCGTCTTGAGGACGATCTTCAACATCGCCATCAAGTGGAAATACCTCAAGGAGAATCCAGCCAGGGGCATACAGAAGTTGAAGGTTA
>JAOUEU010000274.1 GCA_029858555.1 Candidatus Zixiibacteriota bacterium | reverse complement strand
ACTGCACCTCTATTCCGATAACTCCGTGGGAATCGGAGAAGTTTTACCAGTATAACCGTTTCGACAAATACGGCGACCAGGTCCGGCCTGTAACCTGTTTCATGCCGGATACCGCCAGTTTCGATAGCATCTGGACTGTCGATTCTCGTGTTCTCTGCTATACTAATGAGGATGGCCTCACGGCGGTGCCGGGAGAAGTCCGTTTACGACCCCTTTCCGCGGGGAAGGTGGCGGCATTCCGGTTTAATAAATATGGCTATGTGTTAGACCACCCCTTCTGTATTGACTGCGACATTCCTTACGCTTACAGTTTCACCCCATTTCTGGCAACAGGTGATATAAACAGCTCTGGCATTATCGGCACTGTGTGGAACTCGTTGGGGCTTTATCCAAAATACAGCGACAGTCTTTACGTCCGCCTTTACTTTCCCGGCAGTGACACTGTTGGCCCGCGGATATCTGTCTACGACCTGCCGTCGCCCGTCGATGCTAAGCGTGCCCGTGAGATGGTTCGAATGGGTGTGGCCGACGACAGCTCTTTTGTCGTGTCCTGGATATCCGATGAGAGTGGTCGGGCTCTTTTCGCCATGTTTAACGCGGACGGCAGTCCCCGCACGGACATCATGCTGGCCGACAGTATCGGTGGTGAATGGTCCTCGCCTTTTGCCTTTGGGCCCTCTCGGGTGGACATGGCCATGGAGGCCGACGGCGATTTCTACATCGTCTGGTTCGGCTATTCCTGGGCGGACTGTGCGGCCTGGTCGCAAATCTACATGCGCGGTTTCAACGCCGACGGCACGCCCAAGTACAATCTGATGCGCATAACCGACACCGACTCCACCTGGATATGCAATGCCGAGTACATCCAACCATCGATTGACTGTGATGACTCAGGCAACGTCCTGGTGGTCTGGTCGGACACCCGCGATTTTCCCGGACGCCATCCCTTTGGCAATACGCCTCGCAACGTTTATGCCCAGAAGATCGATCCGGAAGGCCATCTGGTTGGCCCCAATTACCGTATCAACAACAATCCTGGAAACACCTGCCAGTACGGTGAGAACTCGATGTGCGATATCAACAACGCCGGTCAGGCGATTATCCTGTGGCAGAACTGGTACGGAACGACGCCTTATCGTGTCAGCGCCCAGTTGATACCTTACCACGATATCGGGACTTTCGTGCCGGGTGATCTGAATCTTGATTTCAAGGGGAATATCTCGGATTTGACCTATCTTCTGTCCTACTTGTTTGGCGGCCAGGCTGACAGCATAAACTTCTGGCCGAGATCCCTGCCAGATTTTAATGCTGACGGCAAGAACGGTAATATCTCGGATGTGTGCTATATGGTAAGTTATCTCTTCGGCATGCCCGGCGGTCCCGCCCCTCATACACCTGATGCCGGTATCCGCGAACCCCTCCCGCTAGTACTTCACTCAAGCGAATCCACTTCCGCTCAACCCCCCACCGACGAACCACCCCCATACAGGCAACCCCTCGACGAACCCACCCTCAACCACAACCTCCTGCCCCCCGACACCACCCACCCCGCCCCGAAAGGAGTGATCCCGGACGAAGAGTAAGAGAGCATCCTTTTCGGCCGGGGCTAGACTTGTGGCAAGAGGCTGGTCGGCGACGTTGACGTTGCGAAGATGGCTTCATTAGTCGGAAGTGCCGGCGCAGCAGTTGGCTGTTGAGGGCTATTGCAGCCCTTTGCCGAACAGCCAACTGAACTCAAAGGCGAACTCGGGGCCGCCGTAGTTCTTGCTGCCGCCAATCGGTTCGCTGAAATCGGTCATCAGGTTGTAAGCCAGACCGAATCCCATCATGAAATGGCGGCCGGTTACAAAGTCCATGCCGGCGCCGAGCTGGCCGCCGAAGGCGAACTCCGTTCTTGATTCGGTGACGACCGTGAGCCCGACTATTCTACTGGACTGCGTACCGATAAAGGAACCGACGGCGCTCTTGAGGTACGGGCGTACCGAGGAGGACAGGGTGGATCTCAGGGGGTAGTATTTGACGCCCATGAGCATTGATGCTATTACCGAGGTTTCCTCGGTCACGCCGGAAACGGCGGTGTTGGTGGTAATATCGAGCGCCATAGCCCCGATGCTGAATGTCATGGCGAGGTATTCCTCGGGCCAGTGACCGTAGGCTATTCCTCCAAGCATACCGCTGCCTTCGACCGACGTCTCGACGCCGCCGACTCCAATCTCGGTTCGGGTGTCGGTAACCTGGTTCCACATGCCGAGCCGAAGACCCAGCTGGTGACGCTTTTCCAGAGAGACGGCATCGGCGCTGACAGCCAGCGCGACCACGACACAAGCTAACGCGGTAATCACTTTCATTATGGATTGTTCCTTTCTCTTTTGCCTTTTATCTCGCTACCGTGCAAGGCAGATGTCTATTCATGACTGATTTTAATTCAGCCCGGATGTCGTGCTCGATGCCCTAGTCAGCACTAGAGTATTTCCGTATGTCGGTCAAGTACAGGCTTGTCGTCGCCAGCCCCGGCGTATCATATGATCGCTTGCAGGAATGGTCCATCGGTGGAAACAGAGGTTATCTGTTCAACTGCTAACGTCTCCCATCCTTCATCAAATCATTAGCTTTGATTACGAGACTGAACTCCGCAAAGTCTTTCTCGGCAAGAGGCGGGGTAGCTCTCTGTGTGATACGGGAAGTTACGGAAAAAGTTCACTTTTTTATGACACCGACGCCGTGCCGCCACTGCTGGCAGCACCATATATTATGCCAACTGAGGCCGGGGCCAGACCGTGGTTTAGATTTCAACTCCGCTTGTCCGGATTACGTGAAGACGAACACGACCCCACTAAATTATCTTTGTCCCCTCTCGCGGTTTCAATGCCAGTCTTAAGGAATCTTGGTCTTGTATATATAACGGCCATGTGCGATTATGTTGAAGTGAGGCGAATACTCGTAATAGGTCATCCCGGTGCCGGGAAATCGACATTTGCGTCAGACCTGGGTTTGAAAATCAGGTTGCCGGTAATACATCTCGACAAGGAATTTTGGCAACCTGGGTGGGTCGAGACCCCAAAGAATGAATGGCGGCAACGAACTCAGATGATGGTCAGTCGCGATAAATGGGTAATGGACGGCACTTATGATCGCACATTGGATATCAGGCTGCCACGGGCAGATGCGGTCATCTTTCTTGATTATTCGCGTTACCTCTGTTTATGGCGGGTTCTCAAGCGCGTTGTAACCAACTTCGGCGAAGTACGTCCCGATATGGCAGTTGGCTGCCCGGAAAGGATCGATCTTGGTTTCCTCAGGTGGGTCTGGAATTATCGCCGTGATCGTTATCCAATTATCAGCGAATGCTTACAGACTTATTATGCCAATGGGAATGTGGCTGTTTTAAAGAATCCAGCCGACGCAGTACAATTCCTGGATAAAGTAGGCTCAGGTTGATACGCTGCTGATTCGGCCCCTGTGACTGCACCACTTTCCATGTCAGTCACATCGCTCTCGCTTTCGACTATCCTGACCGTATCAAGAACGGCCCTGGCCACATCTTGTCAGAGAATTCGGATAACGGCTTCCAGAGAACAAAAAGGCTTTTCTCACGTATGTCAAATCATGATCGAGACCGGGCGATTGATATTACGAAAAATGCGAGAGGATGACGCCGAGGCGCTTCTTGATATCTTCTCCGACCCCGTGGCCATGCGTTACTTCGGAGTAACCTTCGACCGACCCAGAATGGATCAATGGGTGCGGGACAATCTCGAACACGAAAGAGAGCATGGGTTTTCGCTGCTTTCCGTCATCCTCAAGGAAAACGGCGCACTCATCGGTGACTGCGGTCTGGAGACCGACATAATCGACGGCCAGGCGCGGGTGGGTATCGGCTTCGATTTCAGGCGTTCATACTGGGGTAAGGGATACGCCACCGAGGCCGCCCGGGCGGTCCTGGCAGACGCCTTCACCCGGTTCGAGTTTGACAGCATTGCCGCCTGGATCGATCCCGAGAACGTCCCCTCTCAGCGCGTGGCCGAGAGAGCAGGCATGACGGTGGAGAAATATGTAATACGCGGAAGCAAGAAGT
>JAOUEU010000273.1 GCA_029858555.1 Candidatus Zixiibacteriota bacterium | reverse complement strand
GTGGCTTGTCGTGTGACGGGTGAAACCGACACGACGCCGGTGGGAGCCATGGGCAAAATCACTCAGCTCACTTTCGGCGCTATCTCCCCCGGAAACATGACTGTGAACCTTATGGCGGCCAATATCACCGCCGGGGCTGCGACTTCCTCGGCCGACTTGCTTACCGACCTGAAGAGCGGCTATCTTCTCGGGGCCCATCCGCGCAAGCAGTTTATCGCCCAGTTCGCAGGGATATTCATCGGAACGGTCGTCACCGTATTCGCGTTCCGTATACTGGTTCCTGATGCCAGTGTGCTGGGCACGGATCAATTTCCCGCTCCGGCGGCGCAGACCTGGAAGGGTGTCGCCGAAGCGATGGCGCTCGGGCTCAGCACGATGCACCCGGTGAAGATATGGAGCATGGTAATCGGAGGTCTCATCGGTCTCATCCTTCCGATTCTCTCCCGCCTGTTTCCCGAAAAGCAGAAGTGGATCCCCTCGCCGGCCGGGATAGGCCTGGCCTGGGTCTTCCACTGGTTCTACGGCCTGCTTTTCTTCCTCGGCGCCCTGATCGGATACGGCTGGCAGAAGAAGAATCCGAAAAACAGCGAGGAGTACCTGTTCCCGGTTGCATCGGGCATAGTCGCCGGCGGCGCGCTTATGGGTGTTATCCTGATCTTCTGGGAGAGCGGCTGGGAGATTCTACAGCAGTTTATGGGATGGTAGGTGTCGCCGCCCGGGCCAGACAAGGGAATCGACATCGTTGCGCATGTTGATCCGCTTGGCGTTAAAGGTCCTCGGATAAAGGCACAGGTCAAACGGCGTGCAGATAAGGTAGCGGTGGATGGGATACGTGGCTTCATGGCTCTGCTCGGAGACTCGGACATAGAACTCTTCGTTTGCACAGGTGGCTTTACGCGTGAAGCAGAAGAGGAGGCGCGCCGCCAAGAGAAGCGGCGAATAATGCTGCTTGATCTTAAACGACTGTTTGATCTTTGGACGGAGCACTACAACAAAATCCCCGAGGCACAAAGACGACTATTACCGTTGCGTCCGGTTTACTACTTGGCACCTGAGGAATAGAAGTAGGGCCGTCAGCCATCTTTAGCCTTCACTGCACCTTCGCTGAGAGGTGGGCCAAAACGAGCACTCGGTCGACCCCCAGCCGCAGTACCATACGGCCATTTGTGCCACAACGCGAATATGGGGTTCGATTCCCCCACCTCCATTGATATAACTCGTCACAATGTAATCGCTTATAAGGGGACAGGGATTCCGAACCTCCGTCCCTTGTCTCTCATAGTCGTATATCTGCCAATAACCCCGAATAACTGGCAATGAAAAACGTCACATTGTTGTCACAGTGAATTCGTGTCTGTCAGCTTGGGAATTGATGAGACCAAAGGCCCAAGAATCTTCTACTGATGCTGGAATTTGAGAGCGAGAATCGTCAGAGCATATTTCGAGTTCGAGACTCGTCCATTCGGCCTCGATTTGCCGCGCCGTCGGAAGGCAGTTTTCTCTAGCGGAATATTGTGGCGAATGTGTATATCCAAATACAGTGTGTCAAGATAGGTATGAGATTAGAATTCCACGTGTCCTCCAATGTCTCGACTGAGCCGATCTATTGCCTGCAAACCACCCCATCTGCGGCCAAGATGTTGTGGCTCGTATTGAAAACGAAAATCTGTCGGCCCAGCATCGTGCGGATCAAGACCAGGACATCACTGATAAAACGCACCGATTCTCATTTCTGCAGTTGTTCAAGCATTCTTTTTGCATTCTCGTTTTTGGGATTCAACTCCATCGATTTTCTGTAATCCATTATAGCAAGCTCCTTGTTACCGGCTCTCATGTAGGCTTCGCCGCGACTATCGTACGCATTTGCAGATTCCGGAAATTCCTCGATTATAAAAGTAAAAAGCTCCACAGCTTCATTGACCTTGTTGTACTGTAACAGAGCATATCCTGCTGCATTGAGATGTTCTTCATCGAAGCTATATTTGATCAGCTTATTATCCGGAGAATTTAACCCTTTATAGAACGCAATAGCCCCATCGTCTCCAGTGACCCCGTTCCTCAAGGCTTTTTCCAAAAGCATGAAGGTCAACCGCGTGGCTTTGTATTGTTGTGCGGCATAGGTCTCGTAGGGGAAAAGAGATGATATGAGACATGTGCGCGGACTTTTCCTCAGCTCCTCATGTATGTTGAGTTTCACCACATTGTTATAATTATGAAAATTATAGACATAAATATCCCCTTTGTTCAAGTCGCATATATATGAATAGAGGGTAACATTGAATGAACTGCCGTAGTCTTCCCAGTGAGTATCGTCCAAGACTTTTCTTACTAAATCAACCGTAACGTTATCCGACTGGCTGAAGATCTTGTCTGCGAGATTATACCTGACACAGGGGTAATTGCCACCAGGGTAGTTTGACTGCACAAAATTGGTCGCGATTTGATAATTCCCCTTTCGCCTTAGGACCTGAAGTTTGTCCTGCCCCCATTCGATAACAGCAGAGGCACCTGACTTGTCGGCCACAAGCCATCTGCCTGTTCGCAGGTTAGGGACGTTATATTTCTCAAAGAATGCTATGACCTCCTCCACAGTTGCATATTTGGCCAGAACTGCCGACTCCAAATTACCGCTGAATGATTCCTTCCCCGGCTCTTCTTTCCATCCTGTCTCTGGAATTCCGTTTCCATCGGTAAATAGTCCCTTTTCGTTCACGCCTCCACAGTAACCGGGAACGGTGTCGCTGAAGAAAAAGCCAAAGAGCAATCTGCCATATTCTGTACCCGAAGCAGGAATGACAAACACAGCCGTAAACGGTTCAGTATAATCTTCATTGTTACCTATGATGATGCCTGAATCGTTCACAGCGGCGACAACTGTACAATGTCGGCTGTTGAGTTCTGCAGCGATTACCCCGCGCGTTGTCGGATCCTGCTGCGTCCAAGCAGTTGATGAAATAGTAATCGACAGAGCAAATGTCGATAATTCGAGTAGCATCGCCCGCGGCAATTCTTTTGCATTCATGATCGTCCAGTCTCCTCTTCTTATGTTAAAGGGGTTCCTGACTGACCTCACTCGTTTCCCAAGCGCGCTTCGACCTCCGCCGATATCATATCTGGTATTCTTTACGGCTGATCAGCTCCTCGGGTGTGTGTTGTGATATCATTTGCCGGCTTTTTCTGCCAGCATTTTAATTATGCTGTCAATGTCCGTATATCCGAGTTCTTGCATCCCCTCTACATCTTCCTGCGTAATGCCGAAGCCGCACACCCACACCATATTGTTCTCGGACAGATCCATAAAGCGATGCCGGTAACAATCCTCGAAATCGTCGGCATCCAGATTGAATGCCCGCAAGGTGACAAAGCTTTTGTATGACAGATCATCGAAGCCGGCTTCGCGGAATTCTTCCACAAATCCGGGGGTGATGTTGTGTATTCTCGCCGAGATTAGCTGGTCAGCCGTGAGACGTCCACATCCCAATTTTTCGAATTCCCGCGCGTCATCGGGAGTGACCCCCTGGACCCGCATCGAAAGCAACCTATCATATGGCAAATCGGGATACCCGGCCTTGCGGAACTCTTCTATATACTCCGCAGTTATACCTTGTGATCTTGCCGAGATTAACTTATCCACATCAAGATCAAGATAATTATAAGCTTCCAATCCGGCTATGTACTCCCGGGAAACATCAAATATGGCGGTGGCAAGCACTTTCTCCTTATCGTCGACACGGAGTCCGTACCGGTTCATAAAGTGCACAAATTCGGAGTCAGGCTGATAGTACCAATCGCCTTTTCCCCAAAAATTCCGGCCGTCTTGTCTAAACTCTCCGTCCAGGAAGAAAGTACCTGCATCGCGGACGAGCTGAAATGGTTTTTTACCGTCACCGATCTTGTCTAACAGCTCATTTCGATCGAAACTGAACACTATCCGTGAATCGCGTCCTCGATTAAAGCGAATATAGAGTCTATCGTGGTCTGACTCGGTTTCCCACTCGCCACGCAGATCGCCGGGTTCCGGCTCGAATGTTGGCGTGGCTTCGATTTTCTCGCCGGCCTGCACCACCGCATCGCTTGAGCCTCCGAGCGATCCGAGTA
>JAOUEU010000045.1 GCA_029858555.1 Candidatus Zixiibacteriota bacterium | reverse complement strand
GAGGCCGTGAGCAGGCTGGTATGCTTTCCTCAATGTTCAATGTCTACAGTTCACAGGACCAGTACCGCCAGAGTCTCGCATGCGCCCGCCGGGCCGCCGCCATCTGCAAGGACATTGGCGAGCACGACTGGCAGGCGGGACTGCAACTGGCTATCGGCTACACCTTGACAAGACTCGGCCATTACGATGAAGCCATTTCCACGTTCCTCGGGCTGATGCCCGCCGGCGAGACACCTGGAGACTCCGCTAGCTACGCCCGCCTCGTCCACGGATTGGGTCTGGCTTTCCTGTACAAGGGCGAATTCGAAAACAGCAGGAAACACCTGCTCGCATCCCTCGATGTCTTTGAACAACTCAAGGATACGCCCTCGGTGGCTGAGGTCAACGGTCATCTGGGCGAACTATTTTACTCGAGCAATTTCGCCGACTCCGCCCGCCGGCGTTTTGAGACCGCGAGTGGCATGGCCGATGAACTCGAGGATCGAGACATCGGGATACGGGCCTCGGCTTACTTGGCGGCCTTGAAGGCGCGAGCCGGCGAACGTGATGGCAGTATCCAACAACTGCGGCGGTTGGTCGCCGAGGCCGAAGACAACGACCTCTGGCAGGCACAGTTGACCGCGCAGCGTCTCCTGGGACAGACACTGCTGGCACCCCGGACAGACGAGGCCTCACACGCGGACGGGCGCAACAACCTGCAACAGGCTCTGTCATTAGCCACCCAAAAGGAGTACGCTCCGGAAATAGAACGGATCACCACGATTCTACAGCAGCAGCCCTGACCCACCGCAAAACCGTGCTCGTTCAGAAGGCCTGGCCCATCCCCAGGAAAAGTTTGCCGCCGGCCTCGTCTCCCTCAGGAAAGACGTTGGCCCCGTAATCCACCCGGATAATCCCCAGCGGCGAAGCCAGGCGTATCCCGGCCCCCGCCGACACACGCAGATCGTTAAGGTGCACCGCCCCCATCTCGGACCAGACGTTCCCGACATCCACAAACGCCGCCGCGCCCAGCAGCTTGTATATCGTGCGCCGCATCTCCGCCAGGTTCCAGATAATTTTGAACCTGCCTCCGAGCGGGTTGTCCTCATTGTCCTTCGGCCCTACCATCTGGTAGCCAAAAGCCCGCAGCGAGGTCGGCCCCCCGGCGTAGAAGCGTTCGTTGAGCGGGATTTCCTCGGATGCACCGAAGTAATCCATCCAGCCCACCTCCAGGGCTGACCCCAGAACGGCCTCGCGGCCAACCGGCTGGAAGGCCTTCAGGACGATGACCGAACGCGCGAAGGTATTCGTGCCCTGAAGAAAACTGCCGGCCAGCTCGTTGGTCCACTCGAAATACCAGCCGGATTTGGCGTCAAACAGATTGTCCCGCGTATCACGGGCCAGCGACAGCTCCAGGCTTCGGATCCGCGGTTCCAGTTCCTTTACCACCGCCAGCACCTCAACCTCGGTGAGGTCTGTGTTCTCAAAACGGTACGTCAGCGAGGCCGATGTATGCTTCCCGAAGGTTTTTCCGACCGCCAGCCTGGCGCCGATACTCCGCAGATGATATCCCGGCTCCTGTCGAAACTCGCCATACAGATTCACGTCCGTGCGCAGGCGCATACCCAGCGTCCAGGGTTCCGTGAAGGAAGCCGTGATGCCCTGGCGGATGAAATTGGCTTCGACGGCCCCGCCAACCTGCCGCGCCGAACCCGCCAGATTGGTCGTGGTCAATTCAATTCGCCCGCGTATCTTTTCCACCGAACCGTAACCGACCATCACCCCGAACTCACTGGAGGGGCGTTCTTTTACCTGCACCAATATGTCTTTGGTGGTCGAGTCGCCGTCAGCGGCCGCCACCGGCCGAACGAAGGCGCTTTCGAAAAGACCCGTCAGATACAGCCGTCGCTGCGTTTCCAGCAGACGCGAGTACCTTATGATTTCGCCCTCACGAAGAAGAAATTCGCGCCTGACCACCTCCGGGCGCGTTTTTTTGAGACCCTCTATTCTTATCTCGGCAATTCGCGCCTGGTGACGCTCACCGACCACGTAATCGACCACGGCCAGGTGGGCAGCGTCGCTGACCTGCACGTTTGGAGTTACGGAGGCGTCAAGATAACCGTTCTCGGCATACAGCGATAATATCGCCAGCACCCCTTCCTGGATTATCCGTCGCCGCAGGGGGTCGCCCTGCTCCAGCTTTATCTTCTGTCGCAGCAGCGAATCCGGAAAATGCTCGTTGCCGAAAATTGTCACTCCCTCCACCCGGGTCAGCTCCCCCTCGTCAATCCTGAGCCCGACGGCGGCACACCCCGCAACGGAGTCGATCACCACTGTCGTATCCGTAACGCGCGCCTCCAGGTAACCATTCTGTCGGTAGAACGCCTCGACGTTGGCGATATCATCGGCTAAAACATCGGCGTAATAATAGGAACGGGCCAAAAAGTGCGAGGGGCGGGTGAGCATGATACCCAGCAGCCGGTCCGCTGCAATAGCCCGGTTGCCCTCAAATGTCACTTCGCACACTTTGAGGCGTCTTCCTTGATCTCCTGCTGTGGCCACACCCGCTACCACCAGCATCAAGACCAGGCCGGCTATGACGGTCGGCCTTGTCATCGAAAACGGATTCCGTATTTAAGGTCAAACAGGGCGCGACCACGGCGGTCTGTCTGGCCCTGCAAAAACACCCGTTTGGTCAGGCGGTAGCCCAGCCGCACGCTCTGGTCATTCATGTGCCCCACCGTGGTCGTGTACGTGAGTTCCATCCGTTCGGACAGCTTCCGCGAGGCCAGCAACTGCGGCCCCCAGGACTTGTCGAACTGAAACAGGTTGCCCTCCACCGTGAATTCATCGAACCCGAAGAACGCGCCGACTTTGTCTGAAACGTAGCCGGAGACGCGCTGGCTCGAGAGCATCTTGGCTCTCTCCAGAAGGACATTCTTGGTGCCCCCCTGGCCGCCCTCGGCTTCCTTGCCTGCCAACTGGCTGCGCGTGGCGCCCACCGTCAACACGGCCACAATGTCGGACTGGTCCAGCGGCGGCTCCGAGAAAAGACCGACGCGCAACTGGTCCAGCGGCCCTTCGGCGTCAAAGGTTATGACATACTTGATGGCGGCCATCCGCTGATAGCTGGATACCTGTGTGCTGGCCGTCAGTGCTACATCCGGGTTGAAGCGGTTGGGATCGATGAAATAGACTGAGCCCCGCGTCACCTTGAACTTGCGGTCAAGGTACAAGAGGTAACCTTCTTCTATCTCGATCTTACCCGTCAGGTTAGGCTGAACCGGCGTTCCGATGATCCCTAACTCCGAGTGCAGCCGGATGCGGGCGAGGTTGTTGTCCACCCAGAGTTGGTCACTTTCCCGCACGCGCACGTCCAGGCGCGTCTGCTCGAGCATTTCCGGCAACTCCAGGTCTACCGTCTCGATGGCTCTTGCCCACGGCAGGATCGTCTGCGGTCGAAAGCGGGCGATCAAACGGCTTTCGCCAAGTTGGATGTCACCTTCGAGAATGTAATATTCGTTCTGCCTGGCGTACCGTAATTGCATCGTGTCGACGTTCACGATGGCGGTATCGGGGATGCTGATCGACATTCTGCCGCCGCTCACCGACAGGTCGATATCACTGACAGCGCCCATCTCGTGAGTGATATGGCCGGACACGTGGACGGTGCCGCCGTTGACCGTGGCCACCAGCGAAGCCACTCCTATACGGTTGCGGTCAAACGATATCAGTCCGCCGCCGTCCCGGACCGTGATATACTTCTTCGGCGCCTCCGCCACCAGCGCGGACAACTGCAGCGTCCCCTGCATCTGGGGCGCCGCTGACGGCCCCCGGATATCCAGCTCACAATCCACGGTGCCGCTCAACGAATCTATGGAGGGCACGAAGGGGCTCAATACCGACAGTTCCAGGCCGACGGTGCTGATGCGCAAATCCAACTCTTCTTCAGAAATCTCTCCGGCCACAGCCAGCGTGCCGAAATCGGATACGCCCGCCTCAAGCGCCGGCCTCAGGCGCTTCCATTCGCTGATGACCACCGTACCTGCCACCGAGACCGGCATATCGCCTACGCGAGCACCCGCACTGTCGATGGTGAGTAGGGTGTCTTCAACGGTCATCCGCGCCCGTCCGTCGGTGACAGCCACAGCCTCCGGCGTCGCCTGATACCGCCCCTCCGCCAGGCTCAGCCACCCCGAGACATGCGGCGACGCCACCGTACCGTCCCAGGTCATCTCCGCGGACGCCCGACCCGCGAGGCTGGCGCCACTCTCGAGAAATGGCGTTGCCGCCGACAGGTCGAAATCCGCCACCGTCAGCGCCCCGGCGACACGGTTGCCCCCGGAAAGAATAAACAGGCTGTCCGGATTTGCAGACAGTTCCAGCCGGGCTCTGGCCGACAGCTTCTGGCCGATCGCAAACAGGCTGACCTCATCAAGGCTCACCTCTCTATCCGCAAGCACCCCACTGATGGTAACGGAATCTATGGTCACCTCCGCCGTCCGCAACGACCGCACGCTCGCCTCCAGCCGCGCCTGGGGTCTGGCCGGGTTGCCCTCAAATGCCACGTCGAAGTCCGCTGTTCCGGCAAGACGCAGGGTGTCGTTGAGCACAGGCACCAGGACACCCAGTTGCCAGCCCCGCCCTTCCACCTGACAGCGCACTGTCGAGTCCGGCAGCAGCGAGAGGGACGCGCCAAGCTCCCCGGCCTGCACCCATTCGACGCGCTGCCGCGAGGCGGAGTCATCGGGCGAAGACGGCGGCGCCATGCTCATCAGGCTCGCCTCCAGCACGCCCTGACTGGTCGTGGTATCCCAGGCGCCGGACAGCCGCAACCGCAGCGATTCGCGAAACATGACGCCTTCTCGCAACTCTATTCTGGACCCGTCAAAAACCACCTGCAGGTCTACTGAATCGGCCGAATACGCCTTGTAGGCCGGGGCTGTGAGCGAGGCCATAACGCCTCCACTCAGGCTGTCCAGCGGGCCCGCGGCTGTGACGCTGTAACTGAGACCACCGCCGATGGAATCAAGATGAAAGAAAGAGCGGCCGGGGTCAACGCTGTCGCGGCGGCCCGCCGCATAGGCTTCTTCGATGAAAAGAGCGCTGTCCTCGAAACGCAGATTTGCCGACAGGCTGTCGATCGGGAAGTTCTGATACTGCAGGCCGCCGCCGGACAGCCGGGCTCGTACGGTCGGGTTCGACTGCTGACCTGTAATAGTCCCTGCCGCCTGCAGGTGCCCCGACAATTCCGGTTGATCGAAAAACGCCGCCAGCGGCGCCGCTTCCGGCACCGCCGCGCGGAAGCTTCCCTCAATGGAGTCACCGACCGACCGGACCCTGGCCGTCACCGAGATATCGGCCTGGCGCAGCGCGAACTCGCCAAGACCATCGGCCACTCCCAGATTCAGGCGAAAATCCGGCAAGGCTCTTTTTTCATATCGCATCTGCTCCGCGACGACATCACCGGCTACGCGCCACCCCGCCAGCTCGGTCCCGGCGCCGGAGACCACAACACTCCCGCCAAGAACACCTTCGCAGAGGGCTGTATCTGTGAAGGCTATGCTCCACAATGCCGCCAGGTTTATATTTTTAAAGAGAAGCTCAGCGTCAGTGGCGTACGTGCTGTCCATCGCGACCCGACCATGGCCGGTGATAGTCCCGCCACAGCAGAGGACCAACAGCGAATCGACGCTAAGCCCATCCGGCGAGTACGCCAGCACCAGCATGGTGCGAGCCAACCGCACGCCTTCAAGCGCCAGCAGCGGCAATTCCACCCGGGCAGCAACCGAAGGCGCCGACACGGTGCCTTCGATATCGGCCGTAATTTCCACAGTCCCCTCGGTCTCAATCTCAGGCAACAACGGAGCCATATCCGCGAGCAGGCGGTCGAGCGGGCCCGCGACGCTCACCGAGGTTTCGCTGAAAGCATAGTCGGCTCCGGTGAGGCGACCCGAGGCCGCCAGATCCAAACCTTCGATCCGTCCGTCGAGGGACTCGACCGTGAGGCCGCCCTCGTCCCAGGCTGCCGATATCCGTATATTCTCGCCGTCCGCAACAAGACTGTCGACGCCCGCTTTGAGGCGGTCAACGGAGATGTCGATGGCGTAGCCTGTTTTTCCGTGCCGGCTGATTTTAATCGCCCCGCCGCCCAGTTCGGTCCGCAAGGCGAAGACCGCATCCGCGTATGCGATGTCGAAGCAGTCCACAGACACACGCCCGACACCAAAGCTCGACTCGGTGGTCGCGGTATCGACCGGCGCTGTCGCGGGCGAATCGAGCAGCCCCCAGCCGAACCTGCCCAGGCTGTCCCGGGCCATTGCAAGGCCAACGGTGTCGATCGTGACGGCTCTAAGAGTGATTTCATCGCCAACGAGATCGCGCAACGAATAGTCCAGCCGCAGATGATGCAGGTGCAGGTGCACCCCGCCGTTTGCCGGAGAATCTGATCCGACAACCAGGTCTTCGATGTATACCCGGCTGAAAAGATTGGTCTCGAAAGTCCCGATAGTGACCGGCAAGCCGGTGACCGATGTCAATTTGCCTTCGAGCCAGCCCCGAACAACATTCTCGCCCGGTGGCACTGTTACCGCAATCATCGCGGCAACCGCCAGGATCATCACCAGGCCAAGGGCCGCTCCGACCCATTTCAATGAAGAGCGTCTCATGCTATAATATATCTCACCGCCGCGGAAAACCGACCTGCCCTCGTGGACGACACTCGCCAGCGACCGTGCCGATTACAGCCACTTCTTGTGGCGGAAAAACATAAACAGCCCTCCGCCGATTAGCACCGCCAGCGACCAGAAGAGCAAATAACCGTAACGATACGCCAGCTCGGGCATATTGAAGGGGCTGGTTGACGTGTCGAAGTTCATGCCGTAGACACCGGCAAGAAACCCCAGGGGTATGAAAATAGTGGCGATGATTGTCAGAACCTTCATTATCTCGTTCATGCGATTGCTGACACCGGTGTGATAAAGATCCAGAAGACCGCTGACCATATCGCGGAACGTCTCGACCGTATCGATGACTTGAATCGTATGTTCGTACAGGTCGCGCAGGTAAGGCCCGGTGGCTTCCTGGACCAGGTCCGACTCGGTCCGCTCCAGCCCGCCGATAACCTCCCGTAACGGCCAGACCGCTTTGCGCATAAAAATCAGCTCCCTTTTCAGTTCGCGGATCGTGCCCAGGCTGGCCGGCCCGGAATTCTCCGCCAGCGAGTCCTCGAGGGTTTCGATTCGCTCGCCAAGGTCTTCAAGGACCACGAAATAATTGTCCACAACGGCGTCTACAAGTGAGTATGCCAGGTAATCAGAGGACATAAACCGCACTCGCGGAACCGCCCGCTTGATTCTCTGCCGCACGACGTCAAAGACGTCTTCGCCGGTCTCCTGGAAAGTTATCACCCAGTTCTTCCCGAAAAGAATGCTCACCTGTTCGGCCTTTAATTCGCCGTCCCCACTGCTCTTATACAGCATTTTCAGAACGACACAGATATAATCCCCGGCCTCGTCCATCTTCGGGCGGTGGCCCGTGTTCACGATGTCCTCCAGCACCAGGGGGTGAATGCCGAAGTGGCTGCCGATCCTCTCGACGATATCGGCATTGTGAATGCCGCTGATGTTAATCCAGCTTGCCGTGGGACTCTCTTTGAACGGAAAACAGTCCTCTATTCGCTCTACCCGCTTTTCTTTGTGCTCGCGCTCGGTGTAGTCGACCACATCGATTTTCACGTCCTCGGTGCGGTGCTCGCCGACATAGACTACACTGCCCGGCTTGAGTCCCACCTTCTTCAGTGCCTTTCTGATGGGCTTGACCATAACTATCGCACCTCCGCTTTTTTTAACCTCCGAGTGCTCTGAGACGCTCTCGTACAAGTATCGGCTGAGCGTCTCGGATGCGGCACTCGGCTCGGCCGCCTCACTCGTGACCGCCGACTGCTATCCCTCTCAGAAGCCGCCCCAGGATGTCCGCACCTGTAATAATACGCTTCTTGCTTCCCCACACCAGTATTATGTCCCGGTCTATAACATCATCTTCATCGGTTCGCGGTTCCACCGTCAGCCGATGTAGAACATCGCCCAGAGCCGTCCGGTCATCGGGCGCCACGATGGGACGGTGACAGAAGACGGTCGGGTCACACGGACCCGACTCAAACAGGGCTGCTCGCAGAAAGCCGTCGGCGTCCAGAACCAGTGCGGGCGTCCCGCTTTCGTCGGCGATGACCACCCATTTCTTGCCTGATTTCTGGACCCGGCGAAGAAAACTGTCGGAGACCGACCGGCTTATCTCCGGGAACACCGGCATACCCCCTGCCACCGGCAGAACGATAACACTTTCCGGGTCGATCAATTCCCCCTCGTAATGAACCTCGATATCATCCAGTGCCAGAAAATTCAGCGCCCCCAGTCCTTCCAGACGGTCAATGTCGACGTGCTCCGCTTCGATGTGCTTCTTGATGACCTCTCTTAGCTGATGTTCTCGGAAAAACTGAATCCCCTCCTTCCCCAGCCACCAGTCAAGAAGCCGGGCGCTTGGTTTGGCTACCGGGTACAAAATGACCTGGTAAAACCGCAGCATCGGCGTAAGCATGGACGCCATGCGCAGGGCGTGCCGCGAGAAGTAGGCCTGTGGCAGGATCTCGCCGACAAAAGTGATTATAAACGTCGAAAATACAAAAGCCACAACCCCGGCAAGCACCGAGTTGGACAGCAGGGCCAGAAGGGTGTTAAAGGCGACATTGCCCCAGAGGATGGTGGTCAGAAGGAAATTGGAGTCATCCCGAAACTTCAAAACTTTGCTCGCCGCCTCGTTTCCGGCGGTATCTTCCACCTCCAGCCTCAGTCTCGTCACGCCGAACACAGCCAGATTCAATCCTGAAAACATTGACGACTGAGTTAAACAGAAAAATATGCCCACCCAGGTAAGGATTTCCATAGCCCTTAGCCTTCTTTCTGACGCTCCTCAATATACTGAACCAGGCGCTCCTGACGCCGGATAAGACCCTCTATCTCTTTTTCTATCCTGGCCCTCTCCCCCTCGTCAGTGGCCTCATCCAGCAGCTTTTTGGCTTCCGCCAGGTCTTTTCCAATCTGCTCGTGGCGCAGCTGCAACTTGCTGAGAGATTCCGCCTCCTCGGCCTTGTCAAACACGACTGCCTCCGGCAGCTTACTGGCCACCGGCTTTGCTTCGCTGATCACTTCCCTCTCGGGAATGAAAAGTCTGTCCTGCGCTAAAACCCGCTGATTCATGAAGCTCGGCGAGACTATTTCCACCCCACCCCCGTGCAGCCGGTCGAGCACCATCTGTCTCAGGCGTGACCGCGTCGACAACAGGCTCTTAACCTCGGTCAGAAGCCCAGCCACCCGGTAAGTGATCGAGAAATCCCCCAATTCCATTATGTGAACAAACGGCTCCTCCAGAGCGGCATCCCCGGCCGCCTCCAAAAGCAGCTTTTCGACTCTTCCGTGGGGCACGTCGTACCCCAGTGATACCTCCGCCGTGATCAGGGTGCCTGAGGAGCGAATGACTTTCACGGGGTTGGTGACCAGATAGAGATTCGGCATGGTCGTCAAATCCCTATCCTCGGTCTGGATCTCCACATGGAACAACCCCTGTTCCGTCACCCGGCCGAAATGGTCGCCGACGCGAATGAAGTCGCCGGGCCGAAAACTCCTCACCGCTCGCTGCATCAATCCCGCCATCACGTTACCCACGAATGTCGTCGCCGACAACGCGATTGCCGCACTCAGTAGCAGCCCCAAAAGGCTCAGCAATTGCCCGGTGGTCGTCTCGCTGATGGGCAGGGCGATAATCACCGCCAGAAGTCCCACAAATGACAGAACCAGTGTCGTCATTTGCAGCTTGAATCGGTAACCAAGACTCGATTCGTAGCGCCGCCGAAGCAGATAACGCACTGCGAGAAGAACGACCATAAACCCGACCAGCGTTATGCCGGTCGGCACCATGTCCGTCAGGCCCTTAAATAAAGTCTGGAATATTTCCATTGGCTTTGAATCTCCTCCTGCGTCCTCAAGTTATCTCTCTCGGCCGCTAATGTCAATTTAGAACGGGGTTTGCTCTCGAGCGCGAAATGCGCGGGCAGGCCCGAGCGTCGATAAGGTCGACCGGGATTTATTCGTTGCGCAAGGCTTCCACCGGGTCTACCCGGGCCGCGCGGGCAGCCGGATACAGACCGGCCGCGAGACTGACCGCCAGTCCGAACAAGAGGGCCGTCCCGATCAGCCAGTAAGGAAGGGCGAACAACTCCATCCCCGGCATCCCCTGGCGCTCCATTATAATGCGGACACCTAACGAGGCCGCCCGGGTTATGAGCCACCCGAAAACAACCCCGGTCAGGGCTCCGATCAGCCCGATAGAGCCCGATTCGGCCAGAAAAAGCATACGGATTTCGCCCTCGTCGGCGCCCAGCGACTTGAGAACGCCGATTTCCCGCCTGCGCTCTACAATCGACATCATCATCGTGTTGATAATACCCAGCGACGCCGTGACCAGCGCAATAAAACCAATCACTCCCAGCGCCATGTCGAAATAAACGAAGAACTGCCGGATCTCGTCGAATTGCTCGGCGTAGCTGAACGTGCGAAAACCCATTGCCTGCACGGAGTCGCGCACCCGCGTATAGGGCGTCTGCGCATCCAGGTTGAGCGTTACCTGAGAGTAAGCCTGCCCGGAAGTGTCCGCGGTCGGGGCGAAAAGCCTGCCGCTGTTAAGGGCCCCCAGCAAGTCTGCCGGATCGCCGCTGAACCCGCCCGAAGTAAGCCGACCGGCGACAGCCGTCGGAATAATGATCGATGTAACCGATAAGCGATGGCTGTGCCGGGACTCCAGGACACCGCGGATCACGAGCGTATCGCTGACGATAGCGCGGGCATTGAAAAAACCGTCGACAAATCTCTGCATGGCCCCGGCCAATTCTTCGCGAACCATGCGCGCCCAGTAATCCTGGTTCCAAAGAGAATCCCTGAGCGCGTCTTCGATTCGATCCCGAACGATGCCGCCGACGCCTTGCAGCACCCCGGCCAGGCCGCTGTCGATGCTGGCCAGCCCCACTGAGATTACCAGGTTTTTCCCGATGATCGAGTCCGCCTCCAGAATCCCGGTCTCATCCAGGAAACTCTCCGTAACCATGACCTCCCCGGCGCTGTCACTGCTGAAGGCCGCTCCCGCCACAAGCCGCGAGAACAGCTTGGTCCGGACCGCCGCCGCCGGCAGCGCCTGGGCGCGTGTGGCCACCTGCGTGTCCGCCACGATGGCCGTGGCCGAAAAAGCATTAAACGGGTAGGCCAGATTTACACCGGGCAGTTCGTTGAAAGCCGCCACCGCCGCGGCGTCCAGGATGGCCGCCTCGGCCGCGCTCGAGTCCTTGTCAGGATCCGCTGGATACACGATCATCGTCGAAAAAAGACCGAACTCATTGAATTCTTCCGTGACGTGCCGTTGCATTCCCGCCCCGAACGAAAGCATCGCCACAAAGGCCGCGATCGCGATTACCACACCGGATATGGTCAAACATGACCGGAGTTTCAGCCGCCACAAATTCCCCAAAGAACCGGTCACCAGATCGCGCACGGTCACGGCCGCTCACCTCCCGTCGTGGAGCCTTTCACGTCGGAAACGACGGCCCCGTAATGCATGCGAATCGTCCGGGTCGTGTATTTCTCCGCCAGATCGATATCATGAGTAACTATAATTACCGTAAGACCCCCGCGATTAAGACTGGCCAGAAGACGGCATATCTGCTGGGAGTTCTCCTGGTCAAGATTCCCGGTCGGCTCGTCGGCGAAAAGAATCTCCGGTCGCTTGACCAGGGCGCGCGCGATGGCTACTCGCTGCTGCTCCCCCCCGGAAAGGTCGGCCGGACAATGCCCCAGGCGGTCACCCAGCCCCAACTGCTCCAGCACTTCTGCGGCCCGCACGCGGCGCTCCCGGTGGGGCGTGTTGTTGAAATATAAAGCCAATTCCACGTTCTCCTGCGCCGTCCGGTGACCTATCAGATTGAATGATTGAAAGACCATGCCGACCCGGTGCGCGCGGTAGGCCGCAAGCTGCCGGCGTGACAGCGAACCCAGAAGCCGGCCGTCCACTTCAATACTGCCCGAGGTCGGGCTGTCCAGACCCGCCAGCAGATTCAACATCGTCGACTTGCCCGACCCGGAGGCCCCGCAGATTCCCAGAAACTCGCCCCGCTCAATACCGAGACTGACATCGTCCACAGCCTTGATAGTCTGCGGGCCGCGGTGGTAATGCTTGCAAAGCGCCACCGTCCTGATCCACTCCGAACTCACTGGACCTCCTCTGATACGGTCATGGCCGTCATTTTCGCTTCCTCAATCAGTGTCACCTGGACATTATAGCTGCTTTGGCCGCCCACTGAAAGCAGTTTTAGCGTTTGACCCGCCGGGCTTTTCGGCAAAGACTGTCAGCGCTGGAGTGCTATGAGCGAATATCCTCAATAGTAACGCCGCCATCCTCTCGTTTTTCATACGAGATTGCATGGGCGGTGTTCCCCGCAATCGATTGGTTAACTGAAGATCGACCGGTCCTTCCAGCGTAAGCGGCAGGCCGGCCGCTCGGCCCGGTCGAGCGGGAAAACATTACGGCGTGTCGCCCGTATAGTATTAATGGACAGCGGAGGAGTCTCCCCGAGTCGCACCTAACGTCATCCGCTTCTGTTCAACGCAGGTTCATACGAGAACAGCCATAGCCCGGGCTTAATCCACCGCCGCAATGACCGTATGCCTCGCCACAACCGGCCTGTACTGGCAGCCGCTTCCGGTCGGCGAAACCTGCGCGCTGGTGCTGGTCGCACGCGTGTTAGCGGGACGGGCCGGCGGTGTCGCGGTTATGCTTTTCGCGAGAGTGATTTCTCCCTTCTGGAAGGTGCGGCTCGAAAAACGCCAGGGATAATAGTGGAGGGCAGAACCACCCGGGTTTAAAGCCGGCGCCCTGCGTCTTCGAACACCCGGCAACGGATATTGAAAGAAAGACTCTGCTGGCGTGTCTTTATTTAACGAAGCCGGAGCAGTACCGGCGAACGGGAGACAACAGTGTCATCTAACTCAAAAACAACTGAGGCCGCACCTGTCGCGGCACGTTAACTGCCACCACAGGGCTGCGGGGAGTAAGGAGGCAGACGATGCGCTTCAAACCAACGGAGTGGGGTTTCACAACCATTTTGATAGTCATCATGGGGACGTGGGTGGCGCTGTCGCAACATCCCGCGTTTGCCGACACCCCGCAGCTTTCGGATTACGATGTCATTCAGTATGCCATGATCGACGGCTTCGGTCCGCAAAACATCATGGAGCTTGACAATAATGGCGAGATCGTACTGGCATGCGTGAACGGCACGACCGAAGATGAACTGCGAAAGCTCGGCATCTCCTTCGTGCAAAGCCAGGTTACTCTGCTCAAAACCTGGAGAGTCCTCCAGTTGGACGGCGAGGTGCTCAGGACGGCCTTTCCCATCCTGGATCGCGCCAGAACCGAGAAGCTGCGGGCGATCACGCGAGCTGCCGCACCTGAAGTGTGCCGGCGCCTGCAACCCCGGGTCACGAAATTGACCGGGACGCTCGAGTCTCTTGGCCGACAGGGCAATGCCTACAGCATTTTGTTCGCATATGTCGTCGATGGCATGGTCTGGGACGTCTTTGAAGAGAATAACCTGGTAAACAAAAAGCACATCACCGCCGACAGACCCTTCTGGGCCGGTGAAGTCTGGGCGGTGTATCCCCCGAGGGAATTCCGCCCCGGCACCAATTCTCTGTCCGATAAGGGCGTCTCGCTCAAAGTAAACTGGTCCGAAGAGGCTATCCCCAAAATGATTCCCTTCCTGGCCGACTGGAAAAACCTGTTGCAGATACTCGATGATTATATCAACGTGGGCAGAGTCGTCGATAAGCAGGCCAAAGAAGTCTTTGCCCCATTCAATCTCTTCGATACCTCGGGCCGCTTCACCATTCCCATTGTCGAAGAGACGCCCGATAATCAACTGTTCCAGATATGCCATGCGCTCTCCCATGAGATCGTGGACATTGCTCCCGGCGTTCTCGACCTGCCCGGGTTGACCGCCGCGTTTGGCTTCCGCGACGAAAAGCAGACCGTCGTAATTGCCTATCATGAACTTATGTGGGACCTGATGGACATTTTTACCGAGCTCGGCCTGGTGCAAAAACCGCTCGCCTTCGCCGATCCGGACAATTCTGAGCCGCAAGATATTGCCGACCTTGTGTTTATTGTCAAAAGCGGAACGGTCGGCAAGCAGTAGTCCGGGCCGGCCCCACAAAAATATAGCCCTACTTCGAGCCGGCTTCTGCCGGCCCGTCGACAGCTTTCATAGAAGCAGGCATTGAGGCATTAACTTGTTGACAGTAAATTGGTTATACCAGGCGGTCATTGACTTAAAACTGCCGCCGATGGCACTGACCTCCGGAAGATTAATTTTCCTGCGCCGGTCTGGCGGGTTTTTGCTGGACTTTCCTGGTTCCTGCCGATAAAAAAAATGTGATGTTTTTACAAAAAAATGTTGCATATTTATAACATTATGTTATATTCACCGTATGAAAATACGAAAGATTTTCAACAGGATTTCCATCCTCAGGCAGGAACGAGGCTTTTCGAGGAAGGAATTGGCCGAAAGGATTGGTGTCAATTTTCAGACTGTCGGCTATCTGGAGCGGGAAGAATATAACCCGAGCCTGGATCTGGCCTTCAGAATCAGCGAGTGTTTCGGCGTCCCCATCAACCTGATCTTCTCCACCGAACCGCTCAAACCCCTCAGCCAGGAGCTGTTGGAACGAAAGAAACGAGAGGAAGAATGATATGAATGAGCCTATTACAAAATCAGGCAGACGGCTTGGTGTCGTCATCAATTACGCCGCCATCATACTGTTTCTGTTCCTTTTCTACTTTGGCAAGTATCACGGCTGGAATGTCCCTGTCACGGCGGGAACGATTGCCGCCGTTGTCGTCGTGCTGATCAGCTTCGTGGTCCTGCATGTTAAAACTCGACTGTGGAAACTGGTTCATACGAGGGCCGAAAAGCTGGATGAACGAGAGATACTGCTCACCCTTGAATCCCTCAGACGGGCATACGGCATCTTCGCGGTGACCAACCTGGTGGTCCTTTTGTGGATCGCCCTGTCCGCCGGTCGGAACGACTCGATGTTCATACTGATTTTCGTCAGCCTCCTGTACCTCGCGCATACCCTTCCGGCGTCGATCCTCGCCTGGACCCAGTCAAGAATGCCCGCTGAGATGGACATGACTCCGGACGAATAAAAGAGTAAGGCGGCCACCTTTTACCATAGACCGTTGGCGGCAGGTAAACGTCAGATTCAACCCGCAACCCCAGACAACTGTGGAATGAATCTGATAAGGGTGGCCGCCCGTTTATTTTCCGGGGCGAACAAATCGCCGCGCTTCAAGACTCCCCTGGCCGGCTTCTTAATACTCACAATGACAAGAAATGTCAAGACAAGCGTTCTTTCGGGCCATATACTACGGGCGAGAATCGTCATGAACAGTTACGAAAGAATACAGAACGCTATCGATTACATCGAAGAAAACCTCAGGCAACCTCTCGGACTCGAGGCGGTGGCCTCTCGCGCCTTTTTCTCTCTGTCCCAGTTTTATCGTATGTTTCACGCTCTCACCGGGCACACCGTCAAGGATTACATAAGAAAAAGAAGGCTTAGTGAGGCCGCCCATAGGCTGGTCTTCACGGATGACAGAATTATCGACATCTGTTTTGACTACTGTTTCGAGTACCAGGAGTCCTTCACCCGGGCCTTCAGCAAAATGTTCGGCTCAGCGCCCGGCTCTTTTAGAAAGAACAAAGAACTTCCGCCGCTTTTTGAGCAGCTCGATCTCATCGAGCATTATTTCGCCCCCAACGAGCAACAGGCTCCGGCCGATCCCCGGATAAAAGTCCTCAAAGAGATACCACCCATGCGCGTGGCAAGCTGCCGCGCCGTAAGCGCCACTCCCGAGCACGACGCCTGGCGCACCCTCATGGACTGGGCCGACAAAAACGGCCTGCTCGCACCTTCGCGGCCATACCGGCTGTTCGGCTTTGACAACCCCGGCCCGTCCGAGAACTGCCCGACGCATGGCTACGAATTCTGGATTACCGCCGGCCCCGATATCGACACCTCGAAGAATATCGAAATAAAAGAGTTCCCCGGCGGCCTGTACGCCGTGACCCCGACCACCGTGGCCGGTATCAGCGGGGCGTGGAAACATTTTATCGCCTGGTTGAAAATCAGTCGCTACACCCATGGCCCCCATCAGTGCCTCGAGGAGCACCTCTCTCCCGCAGAAACACCGAACGACAAAACGCAGATCGATCTGTATTTACCCTTAACAAGAACAAGCTGAACAAGGAGACAACAATGAATTTGAACAATACACCCCACAGTCCGCCCGCTGTTAGAATCGTAACCCTTCCTCCCGGGCGGGTGGCTTACTACCAGGCCTCCGGTGAGCATCCCGAACTTGCCGCGTGGAAAGTCCTGCTCGAGTGGGCCGACAAAAACGGCTTGCTGGCCTCACGCAGTTCTTTCGGCCTCTTCGGCTTCGACAATCCTCCGCCCTCGCCTGGCAAACCCGTTTACGGTTATGAAGTCTGGATCACGGTGGGTCCCAAAACGGAGGAAGAAGGACCGGTCAAAATCAAGGACTTCCCCGGCGGAACCTACGCCGTCACCCACACCGAGCTCAACGCTATCGGTGAAACCTGGAAACAACTTGTCCGGTGGGTAAAGGCCGGCCCTTACGACGAAGGCGCGGGCCAGTGCCTTGAGGAGCACCTCTCAACGCCCGGTAAGGCCGCTGACCCTCAGCTTCTGAGCCTTTACCTGCCGATTTCAGAAACATAAACCGGGTGTGCCGTCACCAAAGACCCCCTGTCGCGAGGGGGTCTTTGTATATCTAATGGACCCGGTCAGCTCTGGATTACTCTAGTTCTTTGAGAAGCTCCCGCACCGCCCGCACCAGTTGCGGGTCGCGCCCGTTGATGAAATCGTCGGGCAGGTTCTCGACAAAAATATCCGGCTGTCTCGGCGCCAGGTCAGTGTCTTCCATATCAACCGTATAGGCTCCCCATGACGGCCGCCTGACGCGCGTGCCGTCGATGAGGGCATACGACGCTGTCCCGATTACACCGCTGGCGGTCGGCTCGCCGATGACTTTCCCCAGCTTCAACTGCCGGAACCCCTCGGAAAATATCTCGG
>JAOUEU010000044.1 GCA_029858555.1 Candidatus Zixiibacteriota bacterium | reverse complement strand
TTAGCGCAATACCCAGAATAGGCGCCGCCTTGACGGCGTCGTCGCCGAACATCTCATAGAAGTCGCCCATCCGGAAGAAGAGAATTTTGTCGGGGTGCTTCTCCTTGACGGCATAGTACTGACGCATCAGCGGAGTAAGCGCGGAGGAGTGGCTCATTGCGCTACGACCTGATAGGTTTCGTGGTGGTTCGCCTCCAGCAGGTTCTTGAAATCGTGGGCCTCGTCGTAATTTTGAAAGCGGCCGACATAGACCACGCGATAGGTCTTGCCGGCGATAGTCTTGTCCTGGATGTCGATCTTTTTTTCATATCCCCGAAATATCTCGGCCTGCTTTTTAGCGTTGTCATTCTGAGAAAAGACGCCGACCTGGACCGTGTAGTACGTCCCGGTGAGTTTTTCGGCCGAATCGTCCCGCGAGTCGGCCGCCGCCATGTCGGCCATCATTTCCGCAAGAGCATCAAGACCCACGGCCGAGCGGTAGCCTTCGCGAAGAATATTGTAATAGAACACGGCGTCGTCGGTGCGTTTTCGGCTGATGGCGTCGCGCCCGAGAAGATACAGTGCCTGGGCCACTCCGGGCCCGGATTTTTCCCGAGATAACGATCGGAGCAGTTCCACGGCGCCGATACGCTTGTCGAAAGCAAGCATAATGCGTGCCTTGTCAATCAATCCCCATTGCCGCCGGGTATCGTCGGTATGACTCAGAAGGAAGCGGTCGATCTGACGAATGGCGGATTCGTAAGCCTTCAATTCTTCATCGACGGCAATGGAAAAACGGCGCATCTGTGGGGCATACTGCCCGTCCTCCCACAGAGTTCGATACTCACTGACAATTTCGCTGAGGTGGGTGTAATCGCCCCTGACAAAATAGTACTGCGCCAGTCGGTAGTATGTCTCCTCCTGATACACCGGATCGACTGAAGCCTTCAAAGCCGCTTCCATGGACCGGGCCGATTTCACCGCGTCTCGTTCCAGAAGACTTCGAAAGAAAAGAACGTTGCCGTCTCTCAAAGAGGCTGTCGACAGTCTGGACAGGGAGTCGCGGGCCTCCTGAAGCCGGCCCTCCTGAATAAGAACATAAATATCATCGCCCCGCGCCTCTAATGGGGCAACGACCAGAAGACATATGAGCAGGCACCGTTTCATAAGCAGGCTCTTTATTGCAAAACGACTATTCCAAACGGGAGGCGGCTTTCATTGTCGGGCACGGGGGGACGCCTGGTGGTCACACTCCGCTGAGGCTGGTACCGACTTTGGGGTCCCGGCCGGACTTATGATTCTTATCCCACCTGTGTTCCAGGCTACGGAAAAGCTCTTCGATCCGTCGTCTCTCACCCTTGGCGAGATAAATCCGGAACAGGCCCAGAATGGATTTGAGGTCCTCGGGGTTGTCTTCAACCAACTGGCCCAGCAGCTCCTCGGCGGATTCGACATCCCCTTTTTTTTCGTAAAACTCGGCCAGCGTCAGGCGAGCTTCAACGTCTTTGGGCGAGTGCCGGAGTATGTTTTCGCAGATCTCGACAATGTCGCCGAAGCGACCCAGGTCGAAAAGCGTCTTTTTGAGCCGCTCTATTACCAGGTGGCCCTCTTCAGGAACGTTGTCAATCAGCTTGATCCAGAAATTGACGGCGTCTTCGTGACGGCCTTCCTGACTGTAGGAATCCCCAATGCTCAGGAAAGCAGGTACAAAGGTCGGATCCAGCCCGAGAGCCTCCTTGAAGAGCACGCGGGCCTTGTGATGTTCGCGCTTCCGGTACAATTGCAGCGCCAATTCGTACTTGTAAACGGCCAGAGGTTTTTTCGACCGATTGGATTCCATCTTGAGGATGTTGACGGCGGTATCCAGAGCATCGTCCCACTTGCCCGCCTTCTTCTGAATCTCCAGAAGCTTGGTGTAAGCCCAGCGATTCTGCGGTTGCAGCGCGATCAGTTCCCTGACGGCGGCCTCACCCGTGTCCACATTGCCCAGTTCGAAGTAGTCTTCAACTAATTGCTCCAGGATGGAGACCTTGTCCTGTACCGCCAGGCCGCTGCGCAGGGTTAAATCTTTGTGAACCTGCAAGGCCTGTTGGGTTTTTCCTTTTTCGCGAAGAATTTTACCGAGGCGCAAATAGGCGTCGATATTCGAACTATCCTCGGCCACTACCTGCCTGAACTTGGTAAAGGCCGCCTCCTGTTTGCCGTCCAGCAAATCTCTCAGCGCGGCCACGTAGAGATCGGATTCTTTTTTCGGCGAGACTTTGATATAGCGACTGTAAAGTGAGTACAACCCCACCAGCACAATCATCAGGCCGAAGAGTACCAGAATATATTCCGCCATGCCCATTCCTCTGCCGGTCAGGTCTCTTTCGAATTCTTGCTCTGACCGCCCTGCCCGGCAATAAACTCGGCCGATTCCTCGATAGGACGATTGCGCAGAACCGTCACTTCGCTTTCCAACGACCGGAGTTTCCTGCGGACCGAACGCAGGTCTACCGACATCCTTATGTACGCGGAGACGAAGACAATCAAAGAGACAAAAACGCCGCCCACAAAAGACCAAAATACGACCGTAATCAGGGGCACGTCCACAAACTTGGCGTAAATCAGGTTTACACTGACGATCTGATCCGAGCCGACGTTGAAGTATGCAAAGGCTACCACACAGACAACAACCAGAGCAACCAGTATCGCTCTAACCGCCCACATAGGACCTCCGTTAAATTGCCCATCCAAACGTCAGATGTTAAAATATGACGGGCGCCATTCCGGGTCAATCAAAAAAAGGCCGGCTAAGCCGGCCTTAAATCACATGTTAGCCTCCGGCTTCCTCAAAAAACTCGAGGCTGTTGACCATGGCCATAAGTTCATCCAGCACAGCCGGGAAGAAGTCCCACTCACACATCACGTGGAATGCGACTAGAATGTCCCCTTTCTTGATGACTGCCACGGCGCCTCCGTAAGCCCCGGTGACTCTCTTTCCTGCGTCAGTGGTCGAAGAGGATGACATCGAAACCTCTTTGACATAAATTCCCTTGCCGGTCCAGAGAACTCCTTTTTGGTCGTTGACCGTTATGGGCTTTCGCTGTCGCGGGACAACTTCCTGCCGACCTTCGGAGTAGTCATGAAAAATCTCAAACTCTTTGAGGATCTCTTTTTTCTGCCCGGTGGAGTAATTGTCGTTCAGCAGCGAATCTATGAAGGGCAGCGGTCCCAGCGCGCAGGTGTCAACGAAGACGACGATCCGGGGTACCTTCGTGTAGTCGGGAGCATCAATGTAGTCCGGCGGAATCTGGTAGTTCTTTTGCGTCAGGACAAGACGATAATTGTCTTTGTTCTTGCCTATCTTGTACTTCCAGCCGTCTGACAGTGTCAGTTTGAAATCGAAGTTGTTATCGATGTAGGTCAAGCCGTCGACCTCACCAGCTTTCTTTGATTTTCGCCGGGCATCGGCGCCGGGAGCTACCAGCATGACCAGCATTCCCAATAGAATAAGTTTTTTCATGTTTGCACTCCTTATTCGAGCCCGTACGGACGATATTGCGTTTTCTCTTCTCAATCTAAGTTATCACTATTATACACCTGTTAGTCAAGAATTAAATAACGAAATATGCATAACTGGCGGCAGTGCTGCCCAAACAATAGCACGTGCTTCTAAACCAACAGGAACGCTGACCCAAACCAACCGAGCCTGCATATGCGGTCACCCTCAGCGAAAACCGATTCTTCGCTTTTTGAAGCGATACAGGTAGTCGCTTACGGTGGTGAACTCGAAATCTTTCAGGAGCTTATTAAACTTGTAAAGTAGAAGTGAGGTCGAACTGTAGGTCCGATATCTCTGAAGAGCCGTCAGACCTGTTATTCTTGGAAGATCGGGGTCGAGCTCCCACGGATGGATATACACCACCGCCGGCTGACCCATTGAGTTGAGCTTTCTTACCATGCGTTTCGAATACCAGTAGGGCGAATGACGAAAGAAGCCGCCTCCGGCCAAAGGGATGTTTTTGCCGAGAATTCTGACGGTCGAGGCCGGCAGCTCATATAGATAACGGCCGTTGTCAAACGTCATTTTGAAAAGATGGCGCGGCCCGTCGGGGATACCGTAAATATCGTGCTTTATGGGGAACAGGGAACTGTCGTATTCAAAGCCCAGTTCCGCCAGAATCTGGAAGGCCCAGGGGATACTGTCATTGATTGACCAACTTGGTGCCCGGTAACCGGCCGGCCGATTGCCGATCGCCTTGACAATGGCGTCAATCGCCATTTCCGTGTCGCGCCGGAAGTCATCGACACTCATTTTGTCGATCCGACGGTGGCCAAAGCTGTGGCAAGCCACTTCGTGCCCGCCGTTGACCAACTCCTGCAGCAGGTCGGGGTATCGCTGCGCGATCCAGCCCAGAACGAAAAAGGTTGCCCTCACATCGTAGCGGTCGAACAGGGACAGCAGTCGGCGAGTGTTTCTGACGACGGTGGACGGCAACTCTTCCCACTGGGTCATCTCGAAATGCTCGGAGAAGATCTCGACCACAAACCATTCTTCAAGATCTACCGTGAGGAGATTCAGAGGATTGTCCTGTTCCATACAGCCTCAAAGAGATGGGCCGGCCCCCGGCTGTCAGATCTTCTGTTCGATATTTCGGTCTTTGCCGCCCGCCTTCTTTTTTTTGCCATTATCGCGGCCTCGGGTCGACAAGGGGATTCTTGACGACTTTTGGTTATAGGCATAACCATAGTAGCTGTAATCGTAATAATAAGGAAGCGAGTTGTCGACATTGTTCAAGACTACACCCAGGATCTTGTGCTCATTGCCGCTGATGATGTTCACGGCCCGCTTGGCGACTTCCTTCTGAGTTGACCCGGCTTTGAGGACCAACAGAATCCCGTCGACCTTCGAAGCCAGCAACATCGGGTCCGACACCGGTATTATGGGCGGCGAATCGATGACAATCAGGTCATAATAAAACTTCAGTTCATCAATGAGTCCGCCTATGGATTCAGGGTCAAAAACCGCCGCCGGGTTTTCGCAGTGGCCGCCAGCGGTGAGCAGATCCAGTTTGTCAATCCGTGTCTTGGTGACAGCGCCCATGGGACTGAAACCTTCGACAAGAATCTCCGCCAGGCCGGGCTGGCGGTCCACCCTGAAAAGACTGTGGACAACAGGACGGTGCAGGTCGCAGTCGATGACCAGGGTCTTCAGGCCCTGGTGCACGGCCGCCGCAATGGCGAACATCGCCGAAATGGTGGATTTCCCCTCCGATAACATGGCCGAGGTTACCAGCAGGCTCTTCAACTCCGGTCCCGCGCCGGAACTGCGCACTTTCTGGAGCAGTCGACGAAACTCCGTAGCAAAAGGTGATTCGGCGGAGTAATGCTCGATGATGGACAGTCGCTTACGAGCCATGCCCGCCTACCCTTTCCCGGCAATCGCCTCTAATGCCTTGCAGATACCCTCATAACCTGTCTGCGCCTCTTCCAGGCAGTCGCCGATGGTAAGCAGTGAAGGATTGATCTCGATGGCTTTGCGGTACTGCTCCATTCCCTTTTCCCAGGTCATCCGGGCTTTTTCAAGGTAACAGCGGGAAAGCTCCGGATACATGTCAACATAGCCGGGATTTTTGTTGATCTCGTCCTGCAAGAACTGAATTCGCTCACCCACGACCTGCTCGGAAATCCAATCCGGGTGCAGCACAAACATCATATGAAAGGCCGCCTGCTCGTGCTGGTGCTTTTTCTTGCTTTCATCGCGTATCCTGCAGAACCGAGCATACGCTGCTTCCAGATCGGACGAGCGCAGAATCTTGACAGCCTCGGCGAAGGAGGCGGTGTTGTAGTCGGGGTTTATCAGGACCGCCTTCTTGAAACAGTCACTGGACTTGGAGACGACATTGGCAAAGAGGGAGGTATCCTGCTGTTTAATGGCGTTGTAGATCAGGGCCAGGCCGAGATTGTAATAAGCATCACCATAATACAGGTTGATCCTGACGGCCTCCTCGAACTCCGCCACCGCATCCTTGCAGGAGCCGGCACTCAGATAGGCGTTGCCCAGGTTGTTGCGATAGTCCGCATATTGCGGGCATATCGCGATCGCCGCTTGCCCCGCCTCAATAGCCTTCTTGCCGTCGCCCAGCGCAAGTTCCGTCATGCACAGACTGTTTAGCGCCTGATGGTGGTTCGGATTCATTTTCAACACCGAGAGGAACAGGCCGCGGGCCTCCGGGTAGAAGCCCTTGAAATGAAAAGCGGTCGCCAGATGGAACATCATTCCCGGGTGATGCTGTTGCTGCACCTCTCGATAGGCTTTCAGGAGATTCTCAATCTCCCGCTTTTTTTCCTCATGCCTTCTTTTCACCAGGGAGATTACCTGCTCCTGCGAATATTCCTCGGGATGAGGGAATTCCACTTTCTCAGCCTGGACACCGTCGATAAATACGACCGATGAGATAAGGCTGTGATCGATGTCGTTCTCGGTCTGGATCAGGTACTCTCTCTGATTCTCGACCAGTCTGCTCTTTGAACGATAGCTTTTCATGCCGCACTACTTGAATTTCAGGTTATCGATTTTAGGTATGGTTGCCAAAACCGGTAGTGACAGAATCTGCTCTACCTCCTCAACTCTCTTAAAAGAATCATCGACCATCTCCGCAATTACGACAGCGGCGCCTCCCAAAACCATACCCAGCACAAAACCCAGTACCAGGATTCTTTTTTTGTTGGGCCAGAACGGCGCCAGTGGCACCCGGGCCGGCTCGATGATTTTGTACTTGGTGCGCTCTCGGACTCGCTCGGAGAGTATTTCGACGGTCGCCTCTTCGGACTTGAAGGCATCGCGGTATTTGCGCGCGTCCGCCACCCGTCCTTCAAGCTCCGCAATCTCGGCTTCGAGCCGCGGTATCAGGTTGATCCTTTCGTCTATCTTGTCCAGCGAAAGCTGAAACTGGTTGACCTTCGAGTTGGTGACGTCACGACTCTCCTTGACGATGAAGTACCTCTTCAGGACGTCCCGCCGGTCGGCCGGTTCAGAGGCAAACTGCCCTTCAACAGCATCGGCGACCTCTATTTCCAGCAGTTTCAGGCTACCGTTGAGGCGTATGTTAACGTTGATGACGTTCTGCTCGTTCCAGACATATTTCTCCATCATACCGGCCAGGGTGGTAATCTCGTGGTCAATATCGCTGCGCAGTTCGACAATCGTATCAGTGTATTTGAGCCGCACGTCTTCCAGACCGAAGGCGATCAGCTGGCGCCTGAGGCCCTGCTCTTCGTCCAAGTAGTCCCTCATCTCCAGCTTGGCTTTGTCAATATCGGAGATGATATCCCGCCGGTTGGCTTCCGAAGAGATGTTTTCCGGTAAGTGCATCCTGTTCAGACGGGACTTTGCAGCCGTCAGAGAGTCGACGGCCTTGCCGTAATCATTCTCGGTTTTCTGGAGCTGAAGATCAGCGAAGGATTGATTGTCGAGAATCTTTTCCAGTTCGTACTTCGTCTTTTCTGTCTCCATGATTTCGGCCAGCCGGTTCACCATATCGCGAGCCAGGATAGGATCATTGGACTCGGCAATAATCTCGATTTGATTCTCTCCCACGACCTTGAGGTCGATCTGGCCCCGCAACTGGTCGACCAGCAACTCGTACTTGAGCTGATCCAGACTGAACTCCGGGTTATTCTCACGCATCTTGGCGGCGGCATGAGAAACAGCCTGGTCTTTGTCAAGATTGAGGTCTCGAATGAGCTGAAAGAGGAAGGTCTGTGATTTGAGCTCGTTTTCCAGAGCCAGCAGTCGGCGTCTTTGGGCCTCCCCGCCTTCGCGGACTACCCCCCCCCCGCCGATGATTTCCGCCAGTTCCCGAGATGCATTGGAGGGTGTGTCGATCCATATGATGGCTGATGAACGGTACTCCGGAGTCATCATAAAAGAACTGCCATAGGCGATAGCCGTGACAATAATAATGGGGAAAACGACCAGCCATTTGCGCTTCATGGCGATGGTCAGCACTTCCCTGACGTTAAAGGTTTTTTCTTCTCTTGCTTCCGGCATCGTTTTTAACATGTCCCCGGCGGTCATTCCCCGGCGGGTGTATCCTCTGGTTTAAGCTGGTTGTATATCAATATGGCCGAGGTGACCGCGCCCAGGAAGGCGGCCAACGTACCCACTCCGATGCCCATAAAGCCCGCCCCTTTGCGGGGCAAAAGGAAGGTGTCCTCGCGGCGCATAATGTACCGAGGGAGCGCACCCGTCCGAGCATACTTCTCAAGGTTGAATTGCAGGGACTGGGCATAGTAACCGTCCTTGGTGATTATCTGCGCCTTTTTCAAATCAGCATCGGGGGCCGGACCACCGGCCAGGGCCAGAGCTTCCATGATATCAACATTTTCCTCAAACTTTATCGGGCCGGGAGTTGTCACAGCACCGATCACATAGAAGATATTTCTTCGCTCAACCGGCTGACCCACTTCCCCGGAAGGCACGCCGGCGAGGGAACGACCGATTTCGATAGTATCCTCCCGGCGAACCGCAGGCAACTTGTCAAGCTGACCCCGGGCAATAGCTTCGGCAACGTTGACAACTTCGACCTTTCCGGCATCCTTTCCGCCCCGAATTATGGTCACCCGACTCAGATCACCGAAGGCCGTAATACCGCCGGCCTCATTGACAAGCGTCCACAAATCCGGGATTTCCTCAAAAGTGAGCTTGCCCGGCTGGTTCACCTGACCCGTTACAAATACGTACTGGTAATTATACTCCACAACCAGGACCACCGCTTGAGAAATTCTCTTGTTCAAGCGTGAAATCTGCCGCACAATTTCGGTCTGCAACTGCTCGGTTGTTTTACCCGAAGCCTCAATCTGCCCGACGATATCCAGGGTGATGAACCCGTTGGCACTGACGCGAACCTGCGCATTCAGCGCCGGATCCTGCCAGAACTTGATTTCCAGCACATCGCCCGGCCCGATCCGGTAGTCCTCGGCTGCGGCCAGAGATGCCGCAAGGGACAGGCAGAGGACGGCGAGGACATATATCGTAAGCAAGTGACACTTCTTCATATCTAAGTATCTTTCCTATAACAGCTTATATTAAAATCGGCATTTTCCGGCATATGTTTATGCAATAATATAGACCAGCTAACTTCATCAGTAAAGTTAAAAAAGCCGGCCCTCGACCGCTTAGCTAAAAAGAAGATAGTTATTTCTTCCGGATTCCTTGGCCTTCAAAAGGGCCATATCGGCATTGTGGATCAGCGTCTTGGGCTGGTCGGCGTGATCGGGGAATATGGCTCCGCCGAAGGAGGCGGTACAGCGAACCACACTGTCGACGCCTTCGATCTGAAACTCCGAGCGGGCGATTTCTTCTTTAAATCGTTCCATAAACCGCACGCAGGTTCGGGCATCCGCCTCCGGCATAATGATGCAAAACTCGTCGCCGCCGTAGCGGGCGATGATGTCGATGCTTCTTATAGAGTTTCGCAGTATCTCTCCCATCTGTTTTAAGATGGCATCCCCCGCCAGATGACCATACTTGTCGTTGATAATTTTGAGTTGGTCCAGGTCAAAAAGAATGAGCGCCAGTTTACGACCGTACCGCTCGGCGCGGCTGACCTCCTCGTTCAGGCGCTTTGAAAAATACCGTTGATTGGCCAGGCCGGTCAGATTATCGGTAAACGACATCTCCTCGATTCTCTGGTATGACTCGGCGCTTTCCACCAGCTCCATGGTGTGCGGCCTGAGAAAACCCAACTGCCGCGAGGTCGACTGGAGAGGTTCGTCGCTGGCCCACGCTATTATGCCGGAGCGATTCGACGACAAGGGGAACGAGGCGATGTAGTCCAGCCCGCTGGCCTTCAATTGCCGGGTCCACTCCCCGACCGCAGGGTGTCCGGCGATGAGCGCTGCCAGCTCCCGGGGTTCATTGTCCGCGAGAATGCCAATGACTTCGTCGAACACCTTTCTGTCGGGTGCATCGACGTCGCTGTCCACCCCCTCCCGAAACATGACCGGGACAGCCGCGTCGCCCTTGTTTTCGTATACATATGCGATGCGTTTCATCTCAAGGTCGCTCTTAATGGCGCTGACGATTTTGGGTACGATGGTCTCCGAGTTACGGTGTTTCACGAGCTTAAGGATACTGTTACGCCGGGACTGGCCGCCCTGGGATCCCCTCTGGACCACCAGCCGGATGTCATCGAGGCGCCTTTTCAACTGGTCCTGCCTGGATTCGTGCCACTTGATATGATACGCGGCCGACAGGGCCTGAGCGATACTGGCCGCCAGCACGCTGAACGACGGCGCACGGGTCTCAATGGTGCTGCGGATGAAGTAAATACCGTACAGATTCTCGCGCCAGAATATCGGGAAAAACACATCCGCCCCCAGTATGGTTAACTGCCGGTTGAGTCTGTCGGGCAGAAGGGGCGCCAGCACTTCGACAGCTCGGGGCAGAAAATCCTTCCGCAGTTCATCCGAGAGACGGTGATGGAAGGCCACTCTGAAATCCCGCCGGTTAAAGTCCCCCAGGCCATGGTAATAATTCAATTCCAGGACGTTCCGCTTTTTCCTCAGAAAGACGATGAATTCGCACCGGAAAGCTGTCTTCAGCAATTCAGAAACCTTCCCGGCCACCTGCTGGATGTTGCCTTCCAGGCTGTTGGCCCTCAGGAAATCCGAGAAAACGGACAGATTCATGCCCCTGATGACGCCCATCTCTCTTTTCTCCCTGAGAATTCTCGTGAGTAAGAGTATCGAGAGCGCGATAACCAGGATACCCAGCAGAATTATCAGCGCGGTCTCACTTACCATATTTTCCGCCCTATAAAATAGAACCTGCTTAAGTTAACCGCCGGTTCGTCACCGGCTCAGCGGCCGCGGACGAACCGGAATCGGGCTCGCCGGGTCAAAAGCCCTCTGCGGCGCAGGGCTGCAAATACCTGCCACCAGGAAACGGCGTCATCCCCGCGGCGGAGGTTAATCTCGCTCTTCATCTCGGAAATCGATGCAAAGGGATCGCTCTTGACCAGGCGTATTACCATCACGTCCACATCGGTTGAATCGGCTTCGATTTCTGTCTCGAAAGACGCCGGCCGGCCGGCAGAATAACGAATTTCCGGGGCCGTGACCTGGTCAATTACCGTCACCCCCGTCACTTCCCGGTCTTTTTTTTTTAGGGCGCCGGGCGCCGGTGTGCCGAAGTCGCCGCGGGCATCGTCGACGGACGTGAAGGCCTTGATGACGCTGTCGAACTCGAGCAGATCGTAGATTTCGTAAACGTTGGGTATCATGTTGGCCAGTTTGATATCGCCGCCCTTGGCCCGCACGTCCCTGATGTGAGAAATAAAAATCCCCCAGCCCGCCGAGGAAACATAATCCACGCCCGCTAGATCAACAATTACCTTGTAACGGCTCCGTTTCATCAAGGTGTCTATGATATCCTCTAGCTCGGCTGCCGTTATGGTATCGATGACGCCGTCGACGCGCACCTCCGATACGTCGTCACCGGGATTTTCAAGCAACGATATTTTTATGTTATCCACGGGACACTCTCATTCAACCGGCCACCTGGCCCTATTGTAAAAGAAGGGGTTTTGGAGACGGCTGGCAAGCAAAAAAGACCGCCGGCGCCGGGTCCTCAGGGTGCGGAGTCATCCGGCGGCCCGATATCGAACGAATCCACGGCGGCTCTGGTTTCGCTGTCGCTGCCGCCGACATTCGAGGCAGACCGGGCCACGATGAAAGTCATGTCATCCACGGGACTGGCAAACCCGGCAAAGTCGTCGAGTTCGCGGACCAGGTCATTCGACAGGCCGGCCACATCAGGCCGGCGCTGCTGCGCGAGATTCCGGCTGATAAATGATACCAGCCGCTCCATCCCGTATTGGTTTTTGTCGCGATCAACGGCTTCCGTGATCCCATCCGTAAAGATGAAAAACAGGTCATCTTCGCCGAGAATGAGGCGGTACTCCTCCAGGCGGTCGGCAAAGGACGTGCCGTCACTGGTGGGCACACCGAGCGGCATGCCGGCAGGATTCACTCGCGAAACTTCGCCGCTCGCGGCCCGGAAGTATATCATCGGATTATGACCGGCCGAAACGAAATTAATCTCGCGACGGGCCGCATCATAGATGGCGAGCATTACGGTTATGAACATGCCCGGCGGGATATTGCTGTGCAGATAGTTGTTGACCTTTATGAGAACGTCTCGGGAGGACGACTGCCGGGAGGCGTGAATCTGGATAACGGTGCGCAACATCGACATCACCAGGGAAGCGGGAACGCCCTTGCCGGACACGTCCGCCACAACGAGACAGTAACGGTCGAAACCGATCTGAAAGACATCGTACAGATCGCCGCCGATAACCGAGGCCGCCCGATAAAAAGTGCCCAGTTGCAATCCGGGAAGGTGTGGCAGCTTGTGCGGCAGCAGCGTCTTCTGCACCTGGGAAGCCACTTCGATTTCTTTGGCCATTTTCTCGCGGGCGATGATATTCTTCCGGTCCTGGCTGACTCTGGTCATCATCTCATTAAAAGCGCGGGAGATCTCAAAGAACTCCTCGGCCCCCTCCAGCGGCAACTCTGATTCCAGGTCACCGGATGTAAAGCGTCGGACGCGCTGGGTGATGCGGGCGATGGGGTTCACAAAATAATTGGACAACATGTATATCCCGAAAATGCCGATCAGGAGAAGGGCCATCGTAAATATAATTATGCGCGTCCTGGTCGTGGCGACCTCCTGCCAGATTTGAGCCGAGGTGTAACTGACAAACACCAGGCCAATCTGCTTCTCGCCGGTCTTGACAGGCACTATCACATAGTTGAGTTGTTCCTTGTCCAGCTTGTAGCGGTAGGGTATCTCGAGAGCAGTACCGGTGACGAACGAGGGCGGCTGGTACGGCTTGCCGATGAAACGGATGTCTTCCGAATGGGCCTTGATGACATTGGCCGAGTCAGTCACCACCAGCAGGCGCAATTCCGGATTCGCCCTGAGGTAGCTCACAATGAGTTCATCGAACTCGACGTCGGACCGCCGGTTGATGAAGTACCCCGCCGCCTGATCGGCGATAGTCTTGGCCAGGGCGTGAACCGTCTGATCCAGATGGGCGCGGGCCTGCCGGTTGGTCTGCCGGTAGAGGTAATAGAAGGAACCCCCGATGATGATTGACACGATAAAAAACGTCCAGAAAGAGAATTTTACCCGCAACGTGAACATACGCCGCAGAAAGGGCCGACTCTCGGACCGACCGCCGCCCGTCCTTTTTATCATGCGCAGTTCGTTGAAGGACGCCGACGAGATGTACTCCACGGAATCCATGATTTTCTGGATCATGTAAAAACCGAGGCCGCCCTTCCGGCCGGACTCCACTAGCTTTTCCAGATTTAGCCGTTCCGACTTATCCGGCTGGAAAGACCGCCCGAAATCGATCAGCGAAAAGACGAGCAACTTTCTGTAGATGAGAATGCGGAGGCGGATAATACCCTTTTCGTAGAGATAGGCGTGGCGGATGATGTTGGTGGCTCCCTCCTCCACCGCCAGGAGAACACCGTTGATATCCTTACGCGACATCCCCGCGGCGACGCAGCTCTCCCGCACCGTGCGCTGAATGCTGTCGAGGTACTTTTCCTCGGCCGAGAATTCGGCATTGATCTCTTTTACAGGACGCCGTAGCATGCCAAAAGGTAAGTAGGACAAGGGCTAACGTCTATATAAAAAATCAGGCAAGTAATTGTCAGTTGCCAGTTTCCGACTGCATTCGGAGGCGTGCCTGCTCGATGTTGTTAAGTGTACTGGTGTTGTTCGGATAGGCTTCCAGCACCTTCTGCCAGGCGTCAATGGCTTTCTGGTATTGGCGGTCGCGCATATACCGCAAGCCCTCGATATAGAGGGGCCATATCTCCCTGTCTCTCTGGAGATCCTCGAGCGTCGAGGGGGCGGCAAGCAATTTGTTAATACGCCCGATGTATTCGAGTGCTACCGGCTGGTTACGATCGACAGACAAAACAGTCTCAAACCGCGTGCGGGCCTCGTTGTATCTGCCGGCCCGGTACATCTCGATGCCCGTGTTTAACTGCTGGGCGAGATCCAGCCCGGTTGCGATATCCTGCTTTGCCTGGCGAATTTCCTGGTTGGCCGGGTCCAATTCGAGAACCCGGTTATAGGCGTCAATCGCGTCAAAGTAACGCCCTTCCCTCTCTGCGGTTCTTCCTCTGGCGATGTACGTGGCTATCTCCTCGGCAATAGCGCTGTGGATAGCGGCCTGCAGTCTCTTGGCTCCGAGGTGGTTCTTGTCGATGCCGAGAATAAGCTCCACCATGTCGAGCGATGCCGAGTAATAGCGCTTGTTGAAGAAGCTTTGCGCTTGTTGCTGGAAGTTTTCAATCAGGTTATCGAGTTCCACGCGGGTCTTCGCAATTCTGTCCCGCTGTTCCTGTTCCACCTGAACGGCCCGCTTGATGGCGGCGATGGTCCCGATAATCTCCTGATTCTCGTCGTCGAACGCCAGGGCCCGGTAGTAATAGGCAAGAGCCGAATCCAGTCGGAACTGGTCGTAATATGTGTCCGCCTTTTCCTTGAAGAACACAAACCTGCTCTGCCGCTCGTCCTCGAGAAGTTCCGTCCCCCGCTCAAGAGCCTCTCGCTCCTTCTGTTGCATCTGTTCCGACACGGAAGAACCGATCAGCAGCGAAAGAGAGAACCGATGGCTGTCCTCAACGTAGTCCATAACCTTATAGGCGTAATCCAGTTTCAGACGGCGATAATAGTAGCCCGCCCCAAACGACAGGTTATCCCGGTCATAGCCGCCTCTCAGGGCATAAGCACCGTGGAAAACCATCTCCGCTCCGGCGTGGAGACGCATCGACCGTTCCTCGGTCTTTTCCAGATCCACGGAGCCTGACAAGACCGTATAGCCGGAGAGCTTCAAGGCCCGCAAGGCCAAACCGCCGGCGATGGAGGTGGGCAGATTCTCTTTCATATTGTGCAGCTTGATAGTGGCCGGAATCATGTCGCGAACGATCAGACCGGCACTGAGGTTGGCCGTCAATTGGCTCCTCAGACCCAGGTCCAGGCCGACCCCGTAATCGGAGAGGTTGTCAACGGACTGGTTGACGACCTTCAGCGTCAGCCCGGCTGAGAAGCCTCCCTCGAGCTTTCGGCCGTAAGCAACGAGAAACTGCGAGTTCGCGAAGTCAAACTCGCCGATCTCGACAAAATCGCGCGTCTTGATAATATCACCGGTGCCGATCCTCATGTATCCCAGGCCGAAACCTCCCGCCCCAATCAAAGGATAAGCCCACGATGCACAGTTGTAGGTCGTCCCCTCGAAGAGTTCCGTGTGCATAAACGATATCTCATGATACTCCAGATACGGCAGTGCCGCCGGATTGTAGTAGACAGCCGCCGCATCGTCCGCCAGCGAAGTGAAGCCGCCACCCATACCCAGGGCCCGGGCTCCCAGCCCGATGGAAAAGAGCGACTCCGTGCCGGCGTCACCGGCCACACCTCGCACCGGCCCCAAAAGTATCACAGCGGCAACGCTTATGGTCAACAGTGTCCGTATCATCACTTCACCAGAGCGATTTTGACCCGGGCCGACTCCCCGGTTTTGTTTACTCTCACGAGCGCCACATAGACTCCGTTCAGTACCGGTACTCCCTTGTCGTTACAGCCATCCCACTCGACAAAGTGTTCCCCGACGCGGCCGTAATCCGAACCTTCAAGAAAATCGCGGGAGTATACTTCCTCGCCCGTCAGCGTGAAAATGCGAAACTCCACTCGAGAAGGTTCGGTCAACTCGTATGAGAAAACCGCCGGTTCCACATCGGGGTTGAAGGGGTTGTTCTTTGCGACCAGTGACGAGCGCAGGTCTTGTCTTTTCAAGGCAAAGTCACTATCCACCAGGTAGGGTCCTTCAATGCTGGACACGATAGTAGGTGACAGCCCGGCGTTGGGCCCCTGAACAAAGGCCGCCCGAAAATCCTCCCGATTCAACTGCACTTTGAGCGACTGCACGGCCAGCGGTTTAATCTCGGCACGAAGTACAATAAGACGGCTCTGGTTGGGTTCGATGACAAAATCACGGAACGTGAACTCGGCGCGGTCCTCACCCGCGGCCGCAACCGAAACCTTAATGCCGTTTTCGATAAAGCCGGTCGCTCCGACGACAATGACATCGGCAGCCGGCAGCGGTTTTCCATCACCATCAAAAAAGCGCAGGTTTAAATCCCGCAGACCGATGCGGGTATTAGACGATAGACCGAGGTTCTCCAGGTTTAAGGCAAACAACTCCTTGCTGCGACCGGGGAGTATCAGCTTCTCCCCCAGCAGCTCGGGTTCTATCTGCAGGTCAGCTTCGAGAGATTCTACGGTGACCGTGAACTCCAGCGTCCTCTGAGGAACCACGGCTTGACTCCGGCTGTTTTTGTCCAGCGGAACATCCACCACCGTAAACGTGAAAGTTACCGAAGTATCATAGGAAGGCGCCGTGAACGTGAAATTGACGTGTTCGCCGACTGTAAAATCCCCGGTCAGCGAGTCACCGCCGTCGAAATCGACGCCTCCGGTCGTCAGCAGGTACGTGCCATCGGTCGTTTCAGCGTCTCCGATGTTGTCGATTTCCACAACCAGGCCGAACTCGCGCCCCCATGATATCACACTTTTCTCAAGACCCAACAGACGATAGCCAAGCACCAACTCGGCCGGCCGCTCAATCTGAACCAGCGCGGTATTGTCGTGGTACGGCAGGTGCGTGAACCCGTCGGGGAGTATCTCTGCCCGGAACACTTCCGCTGTCGATGCCTGGTCCGAGGCGACTACGTCAAAGGACACGTCTACCGTTTCGCCGGCGGCGAGGCTCGCCAGAGTCTGCTCGGGTTCGAAAACCGAAGTTCCGTCACTGGTCAGACTCAGTACCACCGGTCCTACGGTGATGCTTCCCAGATTCGTCAGGCGACATGAAATCGAAAATTCCTGTCCGGTATTCACGCGCGGCGTATTGGGGGCTATAGCGTCGACTGTCAGAATTTGTAACACCGGCAATTGTTCGACCGGGATTTGCTGCTGATCGAAATCCGTGGCAAAGACAAACGTGGGCTGGTCACTGAGGACGCTGTAGCTGATTGTTCCGACCACATGGAGCACCTGCCCTAACTGCGAAGCGGGAATGAACAAGCCTTCACTCAGCACCGAGTTTGGCCCCGGAAGTAACGCATCCTGCGGAGCCGCCAGGCTGGCGGAGGCGCTGAACGCACTGCCGGATACACTTACGGCTGACTGGA
>JAOUEU010000272.1 GCA_029858555.1 Candidatus Zixiibacteriota bacterium | reverse complement strand
GATCTATCGCGCACTCGCGCCCCTGTAGAAAACCTGGTTTTTCAACAAGCCCCTCGCGGTGGGGTTAGTAAACCCTGTCCGTGTCAAAATGGTCATCCCGCACCAAAATACAGTGTGTGAAAGCTCGTGTCAACGCCCGTATCCGCACTCCGGGCGGCTTTCCTGCATCAGAACCCCTACCGAATCGATGTTATTCCTTCACACCGCCTTCTTTGTGGATTATTGTATCGAGGATGAGAATATGCTTACCTGCATGAACATGACCGTGCTACGAGCCACCGCCCCTGCACCCCGTCCCACTAAGTATCTCTGGCCGGCAAAAACACTACAATATCGGAGGGCCCCAAATAAAAAACGAGAAAACGAACCCATTTCCCTCTAATCGCTTACCCGCTCTGCACTTGCGATGGAATTCCGCAACCCGGTGTGTATGTCAGCTTCCGACTGCACCGAGAAGGCCGACTCATTCCGCCTGAGCTGCCTCGACATTAAAGCTGTTGCTCGCTCCCTCATCCATTATATTGTCCCGGTCGGGCATCGAAATAAACCCGGCACGCGAAACACAGGATTAAACCAGCGAGGGAGGATACGATGTCTAACAGCCTTTATAGAACCGCGCCATCGCGGCTCCTTCTTCTTGCCGCCTGCCTGATCTTTCTAATTGCCGGGTGCTGCACCGACCGGCCGACGGTGCGGCCTTATCTGATCCTCTACGCCTTCTATGCCGAGGGTGAACTCATCGGCGGCCAGGTTGCGATCGAAAAAAGCGAAAAACATCTGGGGCGGACCGTCCTGACCGGGCAGTTGTGCGGCCGGAATATCGTCCTGGCCGAATCCGGAGTGGGCATGACCAATGCCGCCATGACCACCCAGAGAATGATCGACACCTACCATCCGAAGGGTGTCATCTTTACCGGCATTGCCGGCGCCATCGACAGCTCCGTGCATATCGGTGACATCGTTGTCTGCCGCTCCTGGGTCCAGCACGACTACGGCTACATCGGTGCGGAGGGCTTTTCCCCTAGGCAGCCTTCGGCCTACCTGCCCTCCGTCGACAGCGTCGCCCGCCCCTCGGCCTTTCTTGCCGACAGCTCCTGGCTCGCCGCCGCCGGTCGCATTGTCGCCACCGACCTCGGCCTTAAAACCATCGGCGAGCGCATCCCGAAATTCGTTGTCGCCGGCACCGGCGCCAGCGGCAACACCTTTATCGACAGCAGGGAAAAACGGCAATGGCTATCCGAGACTTTCGCCGCTTTGATAGTCGACATGGAATCCGCCGCCGTCGCCCACGTGTGCGCCGTCAACGACCTCCCCTTCATCGCCTTCCGCTCCGCCTCGGACCTTGCCGGCGGTTCCGGCTCGGCCTCGGCCCAGGGCGAGTTGAGCGAATTTTTCCACGTAGCCGCCGACAACTCGTCGTCGGTGGTCATGAAATTTCTGGAGATGACAGAACCGTAGCGAAATTTAACCGGCGACCCACCCGTCGAGCAGGTTGATAATTCGTTTGCCATAAGCGGCGTTGGTTTCCGAATGGGTCGCCTGAATGATAGTTGTGCCGTCCTTGTTGAGCTGCGTGAACAACTCCATGATTTGCTTGCCCTGCGCCGACTGAAGATTCCCCGTCGGCTCGTCCGCCAGGATTAGCCTCGGATTGGTGATGATGGCCCGCGCCACGCCCACCAGTTGCTGCTGGCCGCCCGACAGTTGAGCCGGGAAGAGGTCCTTCTTCGCCACGATCTGGAAACGGTCGAGCATATCCGCCACCCGGCTCTTGCGCTCGGCGCTCTTGACCTTCTTGTACAGAAGCGGCGTCTCCAGATTCTCGAAAACTGTCAGGTCGTCTATCAGGTGGTAGCTCTGGAAAACGAATCCGGTGTATTCCTGCTGAAGCGCCGTGCGCTTGCGCTCCGAAAGGTTGTGCACTTCATGGTCGTAAAAACAATACTCGCCGTCGGACGCCGTGTCCAGCATCCCGACGATATTCAACAGCGTCGATTTGCCCGCACCCGATGGTCCCATCACCGATACGAACTCGCCTTCTTCGATATTGAGCGTTATCTGCCGCAGGACGTAAGTGTCGAAATGTCCGGAGGAATAGAATTTGTTCACTTTTCTTAACTTGATCATGGTGACGTTTTCCTTGGCTTTGTTGGCGTGGTTCTCTTTCTCTCTATCATTCGTACCTGAGTGTGTCGGCCGGGTTTGCCAGCGCGGCCCGCGCCGCCTGGTAGCTGACCGTCGCCAGGGCAATCACCAGCGCCGCCAGGCCCGCAACGACAAACACGCCCGGTCCCAAGCTGATGCGATAGGCGAAACTCTCCAGGAAGGCGCTCATGACGTACCATGCCAGGGGCGCCGCGATGACGCTTGCCAGCACCACCAGCACCACGAACTCGCGCGTGAGCAGGAACAAAATACGCGTCACCGACGCTCCCACCACCTTGCGAATGCCGATCTCGCGCGTGCGCTGAGCCGTCGCAAACGAGGCCAGGCCGAAAAGCCCCAGGCACGACACGAATATCGCCAGAACCGTGAAACTGCCCAGAATTTCGCCCAGGCGCATCTCCGACCGATAGAGACCGTCGTACGTCTCATCGAGGAAATGATACTCAAAGGGTATCATCGGGTTTACATCGGACCACGCCTTCTCCAGCAGCGCAATCACCCGCTGCGGATCCGTCGTGTTTATCCTGACCAGCATCACGCCGAACATCGTTGCCGTCGACGGGTCGTCGAGAACCAGGAACAGTTGCGGCTCTATTATATTATGCAGCGACCTCAGGTGCGCATCCCTGACCACGCCGACAATACTCCCCCGGCGGTCGTAATAGACGAACCATTTTCCGACGGGGTTGTCGATGCCCATCTGCCGGACGGCTTCTTCATTGAGGATATAAGCCTGGTCGGCGTCCGTCCCGAAGCTCTTCGAAAACGTCCGGCCCGCCACCATCTCCATGCCCAGTGCCTCGAAATAGTCGTAGGCGACCTCCGAGACGATCATGTCCTCCTGGTGCTCGGGGTCCCGGCCTTCCCAGTCGAAGGCCGTCGTGCGGTTGTTATTGATGGCCGGCAGGTAATCCTGCGCCGTCACCGAAACAATCTCGGCATCCTGCAGCAGTTCACCTTTTACCGTTTCGTATTTTTCGGCCAGTTGCCCTTTGAGCGGCAGCCAGACCACGTTTTCCTTCTCAAAGCCGAGCCGGGCCGTGGTGACATAATTGAGTTGATAGTAAATGACCGAAGTTCCGGTTATCAAAGCGATCGACAGGACAAACTGAACGACCACGAGAATCCGGCGAAACAGCGAGCGCCTGGCTCCTGTCGGCGTGATACCTCTCAGGATGGCTACCGGACTGAATGCCGACAGATACAACGCCGGGTAAAGACCCGCAATCAACCCGGTGACGATAATAATGGCAAAGGCGCCCAGGATGAAATCAGGGCTGGAATAGTCGATCGAGAGGCTTTTCTGAGCGAGATCATTAAGGCCCGGCATCAACACCTCGGCCAGCACTACCGCCGCGACCAGGGAAATAACCGCTATCAACACGGACTCGCCCAAAAACTGCCGGGCGAGGTCGAAACGGCCGGCGCCGATCGTCTTGCGCATCCCGATCTCTTTCGCGCGGTTCGTCGAGCGCGCCGTGGACAGGTTTATGAAGTTTATGCAGGCAATCAGCAACACAAAGATCGCGATCGCCGAAAAACCGTAGACGTATTTCCAATCTCCGATTCTTGCAAAAGTCCGGTAACCGCCCCGGCCGTCCAGATGAATTTCTTCGAGCGCCTGCAGATGAAAGGACACGCCGTCTATGACCTGAGGGCAGTTGTACTTGACGCCGATATCCGTCATCCGGGTAGCCACCTCCGACGGGTCGGCTCCGGGATTGAGCTGAAAGTATGTAACAAAATTGAATGCCCCCCAGTGGTCGCCCGCGATGCCACTGGCGGCCACCAATTCGAACGGCAACACGAAATCGAACTGCAAATGCGAGTTGCGCGGAATGTCTTTCAAGATACCCACTACTGTCACCGGTTGATCGGCGATAGTGACAGTCTTGCCCAGGGGGTCCTCGTCGCCGAAGTACTTGCGGGCCATTGTCTCGGTAATGACCAGGTTAGCCGGTCCGGC
>JAOUEU010000042.1 GCA_029858555.1 Candidatus Zixiibacteriota bacterium | reverse complement strand
AGGCAACACGGCGTTGAAATCGCTGTGAGAATTGACCGCGTTTACACTGTAAAAGTCCTTCAGGCCGTCGGGGCTGTCGTTGCGGACACGGACGGTCAGCGTGACAGTCTCACCGGGTGCTATAACTGTGTCGCCGGGCATCTGTACGCCGAAGATGACCGAGGTCCCCACGGCCGCAAGCCGGACGTTCTTAGGTTCAGAAGACGGGTCCCAGGTGTTGTCGCCAAAGACAATCGTGGCCGGCCGGTCATTAATAGTGAACGAAATGGGATCGCCCAGGGACGCACCATCGTAAGGGGGATCGAGCCCCGGGTCGTCGCCGTAAACCGGCATAAAACCATAAAGGCCGGCGGTGTGGACGGTCCAGGTTCCGCAATGAGCGCCATCGAGAGCAAAGGCATCCACAACGGAACCGACCGGCATTGGCTGGCCGTTGAACGTAGAGACCGAGTCGAAGAAATCCGTCCATTCATTGGGAAGCTGCTGGGCATTGACGCCGACAGCGACAACCAGGACAAGCCCCACGGCCAGAACTGCTTTTGGAATTTTATTTCTCACAACTTTACCATTCTTGTTCCGGCCGACCGCGTCGACGGCCGGCCGGAAGTTAACCTTCTGAGTTCCGCTTCGGACTCTTATTTGAGCAGAGTCATCTTCTTGGTTTCACTGTAATTATCGGCAGTCAACCGGTAGAAATAAATGCCCGAAGAAACGATTTCACCGGCTCTGTTTCTGCCGTTCCAGACAACCTCAGTCGTCCCCGCCTGAGCCATGCCGTCGAAGGGTACGGCCACCAGTTTACCGAGGACATTGAAAATCTCGATTTTGGCCATGCCGGCTGCCGGCAGGTTGAACGACATGGTGGTCGTCGGATTGAACGGGTTCGGGTAGTTCTGGTTGAGCGAGTAGCTCTGCGGCATAGTTTCGGTCGTTCCGCCTTTGGCGGTCAGACCAAAGACCTCGATCCTGTCGCCCGTGCTCGTCCAGACAAACCGTTCGGTTGTCTCGATACCGTCGACGGCCAGATAGAATTCCTCGCCTCTCACCAATCCCTGGGTACCCGGGGTCGATGGATCGTCACCGTAGACAGGCATGAACCCAAAATGGCCATCCTTTTCCATGGTGAAGCCGCCGACCATGTCGCCGTCAGCGTTATGGGCCGTTACCACCGACCGCGCCGATACGGTGGCCCCGTTCAGGGTCAAATTGCCGGAATAGAGGTTGACCCAGCGAGTGGTGGTGTTCAGGTTGGCCGGGACACCCTTGGCGGCGATGCGGTCGTGGTTGACCTTGGGAGCCACCGCCGGAGCCAGGATACCCGGGTAAACCAGTTGGCCGTCGGCGGTGCATTTCACCCAGTAACCGAAACAGGGGCCCATCTCGATAAGAGTGTTAAAGCCGCCCTGGTCGGGCTGGTAAGTGAGAGCCCCGCCGTCGTAACCCTGGGCCACAACCAGGTCGTCATGAATCGTGCCCAGAGCCTGCTCGGTCGGCAGTGCTTCTTCGGCCAGATACGACACCAGGTTCCAGCCGGTGGTCACCGGTATGGGTGTATTGGTCGGCACCATGGTGCCTTCTATTTCGAGAGTCGTGGCCTGACTGGTCAGGATCCAGTAGCCGCTCAGGTGGTCAACATACCAGAGAGTGGAAAATTCGGGTAGATTCGGGTCAAACGTCAGACCGCCCTTCTCGAAGCCGGCCACCAGGACTATGTCTTCCTGGATCGAGGCCAGCGCGTCGAGGATATAATCCGACGGATGGTCAACCGGCCAGCTCACCAGGTTCCAGCCCGAGGCCAGCTCGCAGGTATGCGTGACCGTTCGGCCGGCGTCAAGGCATACCGGCCAACTGTCAAGGTGCTGGGTCCACACGGTTTCGCCGGTCGCCACGGCCAGCAGACCATTGATATAGAACTGGATGTTGTCACCCGGATCGGCGCCCTGATCGCCGGGCTCATACGGATCGTCGCGATAAACCGGCATGAAGCGGTACTTGCCAACCTCGGTGACAAAGTACGTGCCGCAGTGTGTCCCCTGCGGATCGTAGGCATCGACGACAGAGCCGACAGGCATAAGTTCGCCCAGATACAGGTTTTCGTCGCAGTAGAAATTGACCCACTCGTTCGTTTCATATATCGGGTCGACCGGCGTCAGGACAATCATAATCCCGTCATCGGTGTAATTGATGTCTTCAATAAGGGTTGGGTAGTAACCCTCTTTGTAACCCCAGAGGTCATAGGGCATGCTCTGGAAGTCATTGAATTCAAAGAGGCCGGTCTCGTCGGAGAAAGTAGACATCTCCAGACCATCGGCCGGGAAATTCGCCCATAGTTCGACCGCAGCGCCCTCGATAGGTATACCGTCGGGGTCGACGACATATCCGCAAACTGAATTGGGCTCGGGTTTGATAACCAGACCGCCGGGCACGACCGTGGGCAGAATGTAGGTCATGGCAGCATCCGGACAACCCACTACATAGAAGGGGCGTGGCGACATGTCAATGTCGACCGGGTAGAAGCCTTCAGGAGTTGCGGGATCAACGGTGAAATAAAAGGTCATCAGCAGGTTAGTGCCGGCTGGAACCGGATCGCCGCCCGACCCGGCCGCCGCCGTAACTTCCGCGTCGCCGGCGGAGCTGATAATCGTTGCGTCCCAGCCGCCTACGGCGGAGCCGACCAGAGAGATGGAATCAAATGCCAGGTATGGCGAATTCCACATGAACCGGGCCTGCAGTTCATAGAGATCGCAGACGGTGACCATGGATACCGGCACCGGAACGTTCATGGCTCCGGGCGGAGCTCCACCGGTCCCGACAATCAGTGAATCCACGTCGCTGATAACGAGCTCGCTGACCGTGAAGGCTATGATTACGGAGTCTTCGTTATCTGCCTCATCCGACGTCAGCCTGACAGCGGCATAATAATCACCGGGCGCCAGGTCGGTGGTGTTGGGGCCGGCGGTGACAGTTCCGGGCGTCGTGCCCTCGGCCGGATCGACGAAGACCCAGTCGACTCCAAAGTCGGCGGCGGCTGTGAACGGAATCGCGGCGCCGCCCGTCTCGATCACGTCAAACGTCTGCAGATCACCCAGCGGCATGCCCTGAGTGGCCGAATAGTAAAGGGTATCGGGCGTAGCTTCAATAAACTTCGGAATTATCGGCGGGAACTCGATGACAGTGCCGTCGGCCAAAGCGCCAAAGAGTCCAATACTCGGCCCGTCCTGGTTGTTCTCCGGACTGTCGAAGCCGGAGAAGAATAGTACGCCGGCGCGTCCGACCAATGCACTCAAATCCAACTGGAAAGTACCGAGAACGAAGCCCGTGTCGCCCGTGTCATATACATCCAGGACAAAATCCTGGGGCGGGAACGAGATGTAGCCGCTCATATCTCCGTACGCCATACTGTCGACAAGCGGCTGGCTAGTACCGCGAATCCATAACTGAACGGACTGGCCGTTGGTGATTCCATGCAGAAAGAAGAAATCAGTGAATATGGGAGCGTTTTCCTTGGCATTGGCCTTGGTAAACAGCGTAAAGCCGATGTCGGCGCCGTCGGGATTGGGCTCAAACCCGGCCGGCTCAATCACGCCGTTGGCCACAGCGACATACGAAACGTCCTCGGTAAGACCCGGTTCCGGTATGGTAATCGTCGCCACGGCCTCAACCGGAGAGGTGCTCGGCGCCGGAGCGACCTGGATTACCAACTCGACGCCGGAGGGCACTGGCACAAACGGAGTTGCCGTGCGGAAGGCGAAATTCGGAATAAATTTCTCGCCATTCACCCAGACATCGACCAGGGCCACAGCTGGGTCGGCGGCATTGTGTACCACCTGCAGGCGAGCCGTGGGTACATCGGTAACTGTCAGAGTAATCGGCACGATAAGAGGAGAATTGGCCGCGTCACCGGAAGTTATCGAGAGTTCTGCGGAATAATCGCCGGCGGTCAGACTGCCGTGGTTGATTCCGATATTCGACGTGCCGGGGGTCGTTCCCGAGGTCGGGTCGATCGTCACCCAGCCCTGATCCGCTGACAGACTAAAGGCGATATTGGCATCATTCGTCTCAGAAATCGTGATCGACTGTGCCGGCGGCGCCGGGCTGCCTGTGACCGCGGTGAACGAAAGACTGGTCGGCGCGACCTCCAAGTACTTGTTTATGGTAATATTGAAGTCAACGAAACAGTTGGCCTCACCGCACCCATTAGTGGCGGTGATGATTATCTTGCCGGTGCCCACATCGCTAATCGTGAAGCACAACTGACCGGCATCCCAGGTAGCAGACGTAACACCGCCAAAACTCTGCAGGGCGACCTGGTCGGCGTCGGTGATCGGCAGGTCGATGCAGATCTGGCCGCCCAGTTGGTCGACGGCAAGGTTAACCGGTTCGGTCGGACAGGTGACAGTGGGCAGCGAGCCGATGGTGACATTAAATGTAATATCACACTGCGTCGAGCCGCTGGCATTAGTGGCCGTAACACGGTATGTCTGGGCCCCGCCAACGGTCGGGGTGAAGCAGAACTGACCACCTTCATTCGGGCTCCAATATGGACCGGGCGGGATAATAGTGACTGTCTCGGCGCCCGTGATAGCCAGCGGATGGCAAATCTCCTCTTGAGGAGCGCACTGTGTAACGGCGATGGCCTCGGTAGGACAATCGATAACCGGCGCCGGCCCCTTGACCTTAAATGTGACCGGAACCGTCACCGGCGAGTTCGGAGCTGTGGGGGACGTAATCGTGATAGTCGCGTTATGCGTGCCGACCGTGGCCACTGACCCGTTGAGAGTTACATTAACGGAGGTCGGTGTGCTCCCGCCCGTGGGCGAGACACTCAACCAGGCGGCATCATCGGAGATACTGAAATTAAGAGCGCTTGCGTTCGAGGACGTAATCCCGAGACTCCGAACTGTCGAGGCGGGGAAGACCGCCGAATCGGTTATGCTCGCCGGCGCGACCACCAGGTTACCGGCCACGGGGGCATCGGGGTCCACAATCCGGAAACAGTGCGGGCCGTCCCACCCCGGCACGATATCACCCAGGCTGCCGGTGTCGGACGACCAGAGCCACTCGTTGGCCGGCGGATAAAAGCAGGAATCAACACACAACGTCTTGCCGTGCTGGGCGTCGCCAACCTGCGTGCTTATCTGGTAAACGATCTCTGAAAAACCGGGCTGAACACCGGGGGGCTGTGTTGGAATCAACTGCTTGGCGGTACCGGCGAAGCCGATCGTGTCGGCCCCGGTCCCCGTAAGGCTGTAAGTGTTCACGAAGAGATTGTCGTTGAAGTTGAGCAACGGACCGTTCCATCCCGGATACACGACGTACCACTTAAACTCATCCATGTTGAAATAGGGAAGGTGAGTCGGAATCTGCCACGTGGCACCATCCGGGGAATACAACCTTAGTCCGTTGGACGCACCGATGATGCGCGCCTCGTTGGGGGCCCCTGGATTCGTGAATCGAAAGTGGAAAGTAATCGGAACGTCCGTTTCCAGAGTCGTTGGATCGCTATCATAATGACCGTCGACATGGTCAAGCGTCAGGGAGTAATCCTGAGCGTCGGCAGTGCCGAAAGCGAAGAACATTACGGCGATCAGGCCTAGGAATACTTTCAACTTCATTGTGTAAACTCCATCAATTTTGTTAATGTTAATCATGAGTTATCTTATCTTGCTTGAGGGTGTCCGAGCACCGGAACTCCAAAAGGATTGTCTGGCTCTCTACCGCCTTCAGGTGAGGAAACCTTTCTCATCGAATAGAATTCCGCTAAAAACCTCAAAGCCCTATCCCACAATTGTTAAGGCTATGATTTATTACCAACCAATTTGTTAGACCGGCAAAAATGAAGTAAATGTGCTCCCTGCGAGGACAGGTATATTACTGCCTTGCAGTAACCACAGCCAATATATGGTATTCTTCAATAATGTCAAGGCTTTCCGCTGTATAATTGTTGCGCAATCTTAACCTTTTGGCCTTCTTGTTCTTTTACGTACCAACCAGACATAGACCAGCACCAGGAAGGCTCCGAGGAGATCCGTGGCGAAATCTAATGGATCGGAATCACGTCCCGGAATCAAGTATTGATGCATCTCGTCCAGGAACGCAAATACTACGACAAAAAGGGCAGACAGTAGAAAAGCACGATCGGTACTGACCGATGAACCCATTCGGGAGAATGAACGGAAGGTCAGGGCCGCGAGCACGGCGTACTCGAGAAAGTGTACCAGCTTATCAAAGGCAATGATCCGCACCTTAGGCGTTTTCAGATAAGGTATGGAGGAGATGCCCAGGACGATAAGGCCGTAGGCTATCATGGGCAGGTGGTACACCGTAAAGTGGCGCCACTTTTTTTTGTGTGTTTCAATCATTACTGCCTTTCTTTAAGGACGGACCCTGGATAAATCAACTAAAACAGCCCGGGTCCGGCACAACGTCCGCCGGGGTGGTGACCCGCCGAGCAAGCGACTCCGACGATCATCAAAATCCTGGGTTAGCGTCCTCGAGACGGTTTGCTTTGAGGCCCTGCCGTTTTTATCTTGTCTTGGCCTGGTCTTCCGGTTTATCTGTTGTCCGGTAAGATGATGGAGAATTCTGTAAGCAGACAGTACACGTCCATGCAGAAGCTCCGCATGCTGTTTCTGGCGGCCGTGCTCTGGGTGGTGATCGGGACCTCGGGTTTCATATTCCTGGAACAGATGCAGGTGCTGGATGCACTGTATATGACGGTCATCACGTTTTCGACGGTGGGCTTCGGGGAAGTTAAACCGTTGCATCCGGCCGGCAAGGTTTTTGTCATTTTCCTGATAACTGCTGGGGTTGGCCTGGCTTATTTCATGGCCTCAACCATCGGGCAGATGGTGATCGAAGGACAGTTCAGCGATATCCTTGGGAGACGAAAAATGGAGAATAAGATAAAGAAGCTAAAGGATCATTATATTATCGCCGGGTACGGCCGCGTCGGCCGCGAGGTGGTTTCAGCATTCAGGAAGCGGGGGGTACCATTCGTTGTCATCGAGAAGGATCCGGCCGCCGCCCAGAGTCTGCTGGCGGACGGTGTTCTGTTTGTCGAGGGCGAGGCGACCGAAGATGACGTCCTGCGCAGGGCGCATATCGAATCGGCCAAGACGTTTATTACCACGCTGCCGGACGAGGCTCAGAACGTTTACATGACGCTGTCGGCCCGGGAAATGAACCGGCGTCTGAACATCATCGCCCGGGCGGACTATGAGGAGGGTGAGAAGAAGCTCAAGCTGGCCGGGGCCGATCACGTCGTCTCGCCGCATGTCCTGGGTGGCATGCGTATGGCTATGGCCTCGCTGAGACCCAATGTAGTCGACTTCATGCACACCGCTTCCCTGGGGGCGGGTGGACTGACAATCGAAGAGATCAAAATCCCCCCGAACAGTCCGTTGATCGGCAAGACCCTGGTGGAATCCCGACTTAAACGGGATTTCGGCGCCAATATCATCGGGGTGAAAAAGCCCGGTGAGAACATGCTGATGGCCCCGGGACCGGACACCGTTGTGGGCGAATCCGATATAATGGTTCTCATTGGTGCCGCCGATGACTTGGAGAGGCTGGGCAAATCACTCGGGGAATAGGCAGGGTTATCTGTCGCCGCGCCCGCGACCGGCGGTCAATTGTGCCGTCACGATGTGGCTGACCGGTTCACAAAAAGGTCGAGTGCTCGCGGAAAATCACCTATATTAATTCCGGAATATGTTGCAGAAAATCAGGAAGACTATCAAGGATTTTGAACTCGTGCAGAGGGGCGACAGGATACTGGTAGCCCTCTCCGGCGGTCCCGATTCGGTGGCTCTGCTGCACTTGCTGTGTCGCCTGCGGCCGGAGATACATCTGTCTCTGGTGGCCCTGTATATCAATCATCAGATCCGGCCCCGCGAAGCCAGAAAGGAAGAGGCCTTCTGCCGGCGACTGTGCGATCAGTTGGGAGTTGAGCTGCGAATAGTGACAGTCCGGATTCCGGATATTGCCAAAAAAGAAAAAAAGGGTATCGAAGAAGCCGCGCGCGATTTCAGGTACCGAACATTCGAGTCACTCGCGCTCCAGGAGGGCTGTGATAAAATCGCTCTGGGCCACCACACCGACGACCAGGTAGAGACAATTCTCTTTCGAATCTTGCGCGGTACCGGCAAACCCGGGCTGGTCGGTATTCCGGTCAGCCGCGGTCGGATTATCCGGCCTCTGTACGAAGTGACCAGGCGCGAGATTCTGAGTTACCTCGGTTCGCAACATCTTGAATATTGCGTCGACCAGTCCAACCTCAAAAGTGAGTACAAGAGAAATTATATTCGGAATCATCTGCTTGTCGAAATCCGACGACATCTGAACCCGGCTGTTGACAGTGCCCTTCTGAATCTTTCGGAGACGGCTTCGGACGAGGAGCGGTATCTGAACGGGGTTATGCGGAAAGCACTACGGCGGACGGCCCGGTGGACCATCGGCGGGAAAATTGAGCTTGATTTAGTTAGATTTTGTAGTTATGATAAGTGGATACGGCGAAGGTTGCTAAGGTATTGCCTGGCAGAGTCTTTGCCGCTGATGCTGGCACCCGACAAGGTTGTTGTCGATCGTCTGGACCGCTTCAGCTTCAGTTCCGGTCGATCGATTTCGCTTCCCGGTGGGGTAAGCGCGACCCGTGTGGGCACAAGGCTGGTCGTGCATCGGAGAGAGTTCCTCAGGTACTCGACTCCGTTGGCGCTGGGCAGAAGCTGCCGGGCTGAGCCACTTAGCGTGAGTTTTTACTCCCGGCTGGCCGGCTACTCAGGCGACCGCCTTGAAAAAGACCGGCAGCCGTCGCAGGTCCTTCTCGATCGGCGCAAGGTGGAGTTGCCGTTGACGGCGCGCAGCATCAGGCCGGGTGACAGGTTCGGTCCTCTCGGTATGCGGGGGACTAAAAAGGTCGGCGATTATTTGACCGACCGAAAGGTTGACAGAGTTTATCGGGATGAGATCCCGGTTGTCTGCGATAAACTGGGTATTGTCTGGTTGGTGGGGTTCGAAATCGCTGACCGGGTAAAGATCGACTCCACAACGAAAGAGGTAGTCAGGATTGAATTACGAAAACACCGAAAAGCTTGGCCTGAAGCCCTTTGAATTGCTTCTAAATCAGGACCGGATCGGTCGTCGTATCACCGAACTGGGTCGTCAGATCACCAGCGATTACTCCAAGGAAACTCCCGTTCTGGTCGGTGTCCTGAAAGGATGTGTGGTTTTCCTGGCTGATCTGATCCGCCATATCAAACTGCCCCTGGAACTCGAGTTCGTCAGCGCTGCCTCCTACCGCCGCGACAGCAGACGGGAAGGTCAAATCGTTTATGGCGGAGCGGTGGCGATTCCTCTTGAGGGTCGGCACGTCCTGATTGTGGAGGGGGTTGTCGATTCGGGACGAACCGTCTCTATGATACTGGCGGAAATTAACAAGATGAAACCGGCGTCAGTGGAAATCGTAACCCTCATTGACAAACCGATCTGTCATCGTAGCCGATTGGATATCAAGTATCGGGGTTTTTCTTTGGGCAACGAATTCGTCATCGGATATGGACTCGACAACACTCAGAAATACCGAAACCTGCCTTTTGTCGGTCGATTAATTGAACCAAAATAGGCCATGGCTGTTACCGATATTAATGAATAGAAAAATGGCTCAGCGGTATAATACGGGGAAGTAAATTGAGGTATTACGGAGAATAAGTGGCTGAACACAGACCCAAAAGAAATCGCAGCACACCCCCGCGGAAAGGCAAAGATGACAAGGGCCGGGAACCGATGAACTGGCGCACGACGGGTCGTTCGCTCTTGTTCTGGGCAGCCCTGTTCGTCGTGATGTATCTGGCCTTCAGCCTGTATTCCAGTTTCAACCAGGAAACGGTGGAGATCACTTACTCAGAGTTTGTCGGCCAGATTGACAGCGAGAACATCATCGAGGTTTCCTTCACCGACCGGGAAGTGGAGGGTTCTCTTCGGGACCCGCAGGTCTTTCCTTCGACTAACTCGACGAAGTCGTTTTCCAAGTTCAAGTCCAGAATCCCTTTTCCGGATAACAACTACGATTTGATCAAGCGTCTGGAAAAGAATAACGTGAAAATTATCGCCAAAGTGCGTTCGGAGTATTTTCAGGTTTTGCTCTCCTTCGCACCGTGGCTGATTCTTATACTGCTGTGGCTGTTCTTTATCAGGCAGATGCAGGGCGCTTCCGGCCCCAAGGGTCTGTTTTCTTTCGGCAAGAGCAAAGCCAAGCTGCTGACCGACGAACGCCCGAAGGTGACTTTCAACGACGTTGCCGGCGCCGACGAGGCTAAGGAGGAGCTGCAGGAGATCATAGAATTCCTCAAAGAACCCGGGAAATTCCAGAAGCTGGGCGGCAAGATCCCCAAGGGTGCTTTGCTCCTGGGGCCTCCGGGGACGGGTAAGACCCTGCTGGCCCGCGCTGTCGCGGGTGAGGCCAACGTGCCGTTCTTTTCGATGTCCGGTTCCGATTTTGTGGAGATGTTCGTTGGTGTCGGTGCCAGCCGAGTGCGTGACTTGTTTGACCAGGGCAAGAAAAATGCTCCATGTATTATCTTTATTGACGAAATTGACGCGGTGGGACGCCATCGCGGGGCCGGTTTGGGCGGGGGCCACGACGAGCGCGAACAGACTCTGAATCAACTTCTGGTCGAGATGGACGGCTTCGAGTCCAATGACGGTGTGATCCTGATCGCTGCTACGAACCGTCCCGATGTGCTCGACCCGGCCTTGCTCCGGCCGGGACGTTTTGACCGCCAGATTGTGGTGCCGACACCTGATGTCAAGGGACGCGAAGGGATTCTGAAGGTGCACGTGCGCAAGCTGAAACTCGCCGACGACATCAATCTGCAGGTTCTGGCGCGTGGCACGCCCGGTATGTCGGGTGCGGACCTGGCCAATATGGTTAACGAGGCCGCTTTGCTGGCCTCGCGCCGCGACAAAGACGCCGTCTCCATGGAAGAGTTCGAAGAAGCCAAGGATAAAACGCTGATGGGTTCCGAGCGACGGTCGCTGGTCATCTCGCAGGAGGAAAAGAAGATAACAGCCTACCACGAGTCCGGGCATACACTCGTAGCCAAGTTCCTGCCCAAGGCCGATCCCATCCATAAGGTCACCATCATCCCCCGGGGTATGGCCCTGGGTCTGACCCAGTCACTCCCGGTTGACGAGCGACACACGTATCCCAGAGAATACCTGGAAACGCAGTTGGCCGTGCTGCTGGGCGGGCGGGTGGCCGAGTCGCTCGTGTTTAACGAGTTTACCACCGGCGCCGGTAACGACCTGGAGCGCGCCACCAAACTGGCGAGGAAGATGGTCTGCAACTGGGGGATGTCGGAAAAGCTCGGGCCGGTCACCTTCGGCAAGACCGAGGAACACATTTTTCTGGGGCGCGAGATTCAGCAGCACCAGGATTACTCCGAAGCTACGGCGGTACTGATTGACCAGGAAATCCGGACTCTGATTGAGAAATCTGAAACGGTGGCGCGTAACATCCTCGGCAAGAATATCGATAAGCTGCACGAGCTTTCCAAGGCTCTGCTCGAAAAAGAGATTATCGACAGCCAGGAAGTTGACGAAATCATCGGCCGCGCGTCGGGCGACGCCGAGCCGGTGGAAGCCCCCGCTCCAACTCCCAAGGGTTGACCAGTGGCATTCGACCGCGACAAGATCATCAAAGGTGTTACACTTATCCTTGAAGGCGTGGGTGAAGACCCTCACCGTGAGGGTCTGGAACGGACGCCGGAACGCATGGTGGAGTACTTTGAAGAGGTCCTATCCGGGACCTACCAGGACCCGGCGGTGGAGTTGCGAAAGTACACCACTTCGAACAAGGACGAGATGATTATTGTCAAGGATATCTCGTTTTATTCTCTTTGCGAGCACCACATCCTCCCCTTCTTCGGGAAGGTTCACATCGCTTATATTCCGCAGAACGACAAGGTGGCCGGTTTTGACAAGATGGTCAAGGTGGTGGAAATACTCTCGCACCGTCTCCAGGTGCAGGAGCGCATGACCACCGAGATAGCCGATGCCATGCATGAAGCCATTCAACCCAAAGGTGTCCTGATCGTGGTCGAGGCCGAACACCTCTGCCTGACCATGCGCGGCATGAAAAAACCGGGTAACAAGATAGTCACCTCGGCTATCCGCGGAATAATGCGCAAGGATGCCACGCGGGCAGAGGCGCTGGCTCTTCTTCGCGGGCCGCAAACTCACTGATTTATGATTTAGACGTTTAGCCTTACCTGCCCGGGTCTGCCGGATATTGCTGTTTGTCAGCCTCGGCCCGTCGCGGGCAGCGGCTCTGGGGCCGAAATCTGCGTCTTTCCGGCGCGAGGGCAATCCGGAAGGACTTATTTCTTGATTTTTCAGCGACAAACAATTTTATATACTTACACATGGGTACAAGGTTATTCCGTGCTAAAAGAGTCAGTACACAGAACCACAAAGCGTCCGCGTTTCATCGAGTTGGTCGGCAGCAGGCAACTGGAATTGTCCCGGCCGCTGGTGATGGGTATTCTCAATGTCACGCCGGACTCTTTCTCGGACGGCCGGCCGGAGCCGATCTCGGTCGAGCAGTGGGCCGAGCAGGTTTTCAGGATGGAAGCCGACGGCGCGGATATTATCGACATCGGTGGCGAATCCACGCGGCCCGGGGCCGAGCCGGTTTCGCCCGAGGAGGAACTCAGGCGCGTGATTCCCGTTATTGAGCAAGTCCGAAAGCACAGCCAGGTTCCGATATCGATCGATACTTATAGAGATCAAACCGCTTTAGCGGCACTGGCGGCAGGGGCGGATATCGTTAATGACATCTCGGCGCTACGGTTCTCGGCTGAGATGGCCGGAGTGGTCGCCCGGAAAAGGGCGCCGGTGGTGCTGATGCACATGCTGGGGACACCCCCCGACATGCAGAAGAACCCGCACTACGACGATTGCGTGGGCGAAATCGCGGCCTTCTTTGAGGAGCGCCTTGATTTCTGCGGTCGCAGCGGCATCGACGAATCGAGGATCATTCTGGACCCGGGTATTGGTTTCGGCAAGCGGCTGGTTGACAACCTCGATATACTGGCGGGCCTGGGTGAACTCAAACGGTTTGAGTGCCCACTTCTTCTGGGAGCTTCGCGGAAATCGTTCATACAAATGCTTCATCCCGGCGAGCGCCCGCCGGCACGGCGCATCGGCGGCTCGATTGCCGCCGCCGTAGCTGCGGTCCTCAACGGCGCCGATATAGTCCGGGTGCACGACGTCCATGAAACCGTGGAAGCGCTCACGGTGCTGCAGGCGATAAGGGAGACGAGATGACGTTGCTGGAGATTGAATTTCTCAGGTTCGGTTTTAAGGACCTCATCGACGTTCTGATTGTATCGTTTATCTTCTACGAGGTTCTCAAGCTTACCAAGGGGACACGTTCGGCGCAGATCATTGTCGGCCTGACACTCATCGTGTTTGTGGCCTTTGTGGCTTACTGGCTGCGCCTGGAGGGTTTGACGTGGTTGTTTTCGAACCTGGCGACTTTCGGGCTGATTGTCCTGGTGATTGTCTTTCAACCGGAACTTCGCGGAGTACTGGCCCAGCTCGGTCAGAACCGGGTGCTGAGGAAATTCGTTACCCTGGAGCAGCGGAGGGTTCTGGTGGAAGTCAGCCGGGCGGTGGCACGTTTGTCGGAGTTGCGCTACGGCGGGCTGATCGTCATCGAGCGCCGTACCGGGCTCAAGAATTTCGTCGAATCCGGCAAAGAAATAAATGCCGAATTGTCCAGCGAGCTGCTGGTTACGCTGTTCACGCCGTATACACCCCTGCACGACGGCGCCGTCATAGTGTCAGGTGATTTTGTGCTGGCGGCCGCGGCATCGCTGCCCCTGACCACCAATCCCCGGTACCACAAGCTCTATGGTATGCGGCACAAGGCGGCCATAGGCGTGAGTGAGGTGTCCGACGCCGTCGTGGTGGTGGTTTCCGAGGAAACCAGCAAAATTTCGATCGCTTTCAACGGCAACCTCGACTCCGATATTTCCAGGAAAGAGTTTCGCGACAAACTGTCAGCCTACCTGAGAAAATAGTCCGTTTCGCGGGGTGCCCCCGAACGTACCGGCCATGAGAGACCACTGATGACCAACAGAAAAATCCCCTCCAAAACGGCCGCCAACCTCTACCTGCTGATAATGGTCTGCTTTTTTCTGTCGGGTATGTCGGGCCTTATCTATGAGATTCTCTGGACGCGGATGGTGGTCAAGATAATCGGCGGGGCGCCGTTCGCCGTCAGCATCATCCTGACCGTTTTCATGGGCGGGCTGGGATTGGGCAGTTACCTGGCCAGCCGGACTATCGACAGCATCAAAGAACCGCTGCGGCTGGTGCGAATCTACGGTGTCCTGGAACTTATCGTCGGCGGCTACGGTTTGCTGCTGCCGCTTCTGCTGGTCGTTTTCAGGCCGGTATTCGCCGTCGCCTACAATAATCTCTTTGAGCAGGCCATGCTCTACCACCTTCTGACGTTTGTCGGATGCGTGATTCTCTTCATTCTGCCCGTTATCTGCATGGGCGCGACGCTGCCGATTTTGTGCCGCTTCTACGTTACCCGCCTGTCGCACCTGGGCGCACACGCCGGGCGGCTGTACGGTCTCAACACCATCGGTGCGGCGGCCGGGTCGTTGCTGTGCGGTTTCTGGCTCATCCACCTGCTGGGGATGTGGGGCACCCTGGCGGTGGCGGTGCTGGTCAATGCCGCTATCGGCCTGGTATGTCTCAGGGTGGGCTACAAGGCGCGCCTGCCACAGCGCGCGCCGGAGCCGCAGGCGCCATCGGAGATTGCTGTTGCCGGTCTCGTACATGCAGCCCCTTTGGGTGCGCTGGGCGGCGCCCTTCTTATTTTCGCCGTCTCCGGGTTCTGCGCTATGGCTTACGAGGTCATATGGACGCGGCTGCTGGGGTTGATTGTGGGGCCAACGACTTATTCGTTCACGATTGTGCTGGTGGCGTTTATTCTGGGTCTGGCCATCGGCAGCATAATCTTCGGACGGCTGGCCGACAGAAGCCGCGGGCCGATCTGGCTTTTGATCGGAACGCAAGTCGCCGCCGGGTTGTTTGCGCTGGTTGTCAGTCATTTTCTGGGCAACAGCCAGTTGTTTTTCGCCAAGATCATTTATGTTTTTCAGGACCGGTTTGCGCTGTTGAGTATTGCCAAGGCCGTTATACTTTTCCTGGTGATGATCCTGCCAACGGTTTGCCTGGGGGCGACATTTCCGCTGGTCGGCAAGATATATACACAGTCGATCAAGCGGGTGGGCCGGTCCATCGGGTTTGCCTATGCGATCAACACCGTTGGCGCCGTGCTGGGGTCGTTCTGCGCCGGTTTTGTACTGGTGCCGCTTCTTGGAAAAGAGAGAGGCCTGAGCCTGGTCATCGCCCTGCAGCTTTTGACGGCGCTGGTGATTGCCGGAATCATCTTCTTCAGAAAGCGGCAACAGACCGTCCGGGTGGCGCTTCTGGCGACAGCGGCGGCGGCCGGAGTGGTGCTCAGTTTTTATTACCCGACCTGGAACCGCCATCTGTACGCCGAGGGCAAGTATCAGCGTTTTATCGAAATCGGAACGGACATGGGCCGGTATGGCTGGCTGGAAACGCTGCTTAGAGGCCCGGAAATACTGAGCCGTTTCGAGCAGGGCGAGTTGATGTACTACGGCGACGGCATTGGCGGGTTCACGACCGTCTCGAAGTACACCTACGGGCTTGGCGACGTCATGTATTCGATGGCCAACAGCGGCAAGCCGGATGCCTCCACGCGCACCGACATGACCACGCAGACGCTGCTGGCCCATTTCCCGTTGCTATTTCATCCGCATCCGAAGACGGTCATGGCTCTGGGCCTGGGCAGCGGTATTACGGCCGGTGAGGCCCTGTGCTATCCTCTCGAGCAGCTCGATGTTGTCGATATCAACAGGCAGGTCGTCGAGGCGAGCGATTTCTTTATCCCGTGGAACTACGAGGTGCTGACCAATCCCCGGATGAACCTGATTATCCAGGACGGGCGGGCCCACCTGGGACTGACGCACCGGAAATACGATGTCGTCACCTCCGAGCCTTCGAGCACGTGGATGGCGGGCATGGCGACGCTGTTCACACGCGATTTTTTCACCTACGTTCGTGACCGGCTGAACGATGACGGTATTTTCGCGCAGTTCATCTTCTCCTACCAGATGGACTGGGCGACCTTCGCGCTGGTCGGCCGGACGTTTGCCGATGTTTTCCCCAACAGTCTTTTGATGGCGACCTGGCCGTCGACGAGCGGCCCGGACTACCTGCTGGTCGGTTTCAAGGGCGAGAACCGGCTGGTTCTGGAGAACGCCCGGCGGAACCTGCAGTATGCCCGGCAGTCGAAGAACATGCGCCTGGCCCGTCCGGAGCTTCTTTACCGGCTGGTGCTGTCGGAGGATTTGAAAGCGCTGTTCGGCGACGGGCCGATCAACACCGACAGCCGGCCGCGGCTGGAGTTTACCGCGCCGAAACTTATGTACGTGGCCGACCCGGCCATATCCGAAAACATCCGGGCGCACGGATGGTTGAGCGACGAGACGCGGCAGATCGCCGAGACCGTGACCGAGGACGTCGAGGCCCAGCTCGAATACGCCGAGTACGCCGTTTCATTGTACTCGCCCTTCCCCGGGATGGTCGACCTGGAGCGGGCCACGCCGGAGCAGCGGGAGCGGTTCGTGAGTTTGATGGACGACTATTTCGCCAGCAACTCCGAGGACTTCTCCCAGCTCGGTGACGAGGAACTGCGGGCGCGCTGGCGAAATATCCAGACCGAAGTTCTTCTAAGCCGCATGGATTCGATGCCCGACAAGGCGCTGTCGTATGCCTACCTGGCGGCGCTGTACCTTCAGGCCAACGACCTCGATGGAGCAGTGAGGTACTACTACAAAGCTGTCGAACTCGACCCGGAGGCCGCCGAGGTTCACTGCAACCTGGGAGTGGCGCTGATCCGGCAGGGCAAGCCGAACCAGGCGATCCACCAACTGGCCGAGGCGCTGCGCCTGCGGCCGTATTTCGCCGATGCCAATCGCAACCTGGGCTGTGCGCTGGCGCTGACCGGGAAGTTCGACGAGGCGGTCGGGTACTTCATGGAGGGACTGCGCACGGCGCCGAACGACGCCCAGGCCCTGCATGACCTGGGGTTGACGCTGGCGAGACTGGGGAGGTTAGACGAGGCGGTGCGCCGGTTCTACCAGTCGCTGCAAATATGGCCGGACAATCCCGATGTGCACTGTAATGTCGGCATGGTGCTGGCCCGGCAGGGCAAGCTCGACGAGGCCGTCG
>JAOUEU010000271.1 GCA_029858555.1 Candidatus Zixiibacteriota bacterium | reverse complement strand
TGGCGCGCTTGAGGTGATTGGTCAGGTCCTTGGTGATTTTGTCCTTGGGAACGTGATTCAGACTGCCGCGGCCGTGAAGAGCCACGGCGACAGCCGAAAGGCCCGCCGAGAGCATTATCGACTGGCGCAACTGGCGATTCCGGAGCGACCCGAGGTTCGACTCCTGGTTGACCGCGCCACAGACCGTGAACATGCTGCATGACTGCAGTGACACGTCATACTTGGCCAGGACCGTCTTGTGGCGATGGTTAAACTCTATCAGGCGATCATCATCGAAAGCCAGTTCTTCCTGCTTCCCGCGAAACGAAAGTCGCTGGTCAGCAATGTTATAGCGCAAGCTGTTTTTCATAACATTCATCCTGTCTATTTCGTATCCCCAACGTGGCTGTTTTTTCTTGGTTTGCTAATCAGTGTATAAATAATCCGGTCAATTGACAAGTATAATTCTGCCCGGAGAGTGGCCGGCAGCGAAAAGAACGATACATAAAACACTTGCTGCGTACAATCATGACTGTATTATTTGGGATTGCGGTAGGACGCTCCCATCAATGACAGGTAGTTATCCAGGCTCGCAAACAGAGGAGGATCTATATGGCTGTCAAGAGACTGCTGAGCAAGTTTGGTCTTGAGAATCACGGAATTACCAATGTGCGCAAGATTCACTGGAATCACAACACGCCTATCCTTTACGAAGATATTGTGAAAAATGGCGAAGGATGCATCGCGCACCTGGGGCCAATCGTGGTGCGCACCGGTCTGCATACGGGCCGTGCGGCCAAGGACAAGTTTATCGTCGAAGAGTCCGAATCGAAGGACAAAGTGTGGTGGGGCAAGGTCAATAAAGCCTTCACGGCAGACAGGTTTGACCTGCTGTTTCGCCGTCTGCAAGCATATCTACAGGGCCGCGACGTTTATGTTCAGGACTGCTTCGCAGGTTTCGATCCCCGGTACCGTCTGCCCATCCGGGTTATCACTGAGACGGCCTGGCACAGTCTTTTCGCCCGCAACATGTTTATTCAGGCCGAGCCGGATCAACTCGTGGGCCACGAACCCCAGTTCACAGTGCTGCACGTGCCGAATTTCCAGGCGATTCCCGAAATCGACGGCACCAACTCCGAGGCCTTCATCATCCTGAACCTGAGCCACAAGCTGGTTTTGATTGGCGGCACCAGCTACGCCGGAGAGATAAAAAAATCGATTTTTACCGTACTCAACTACCTGCTGCCGCAGGAAAACGTACTGTCCATGCACTGCAGCGCCAATGTCGGGGCGCGCGGTGACGTAGCTCTGTTCTTCGGACTGTCCGGCACCGGCAAGACGACCCTTTCGGCCGATCCTATCCGTAAACTGATCGGCGATGATGAGCACGGCTGGAGTTCCGAAGGCGTTTTCAATTTCGAAGGCGGCTGTTACGCCAAGATCATTAATTTATCAGCCGAATCGGAGCCGGAGATTTATGCCACCACGAGGCTCTTCGGCACCATCCTGGAAAACGTCGGCTTTGACCCGATCACCCGGCGACTGGACCTCGACGACGGTTCTCTGACAGAGAATACCCGGGCGGCCTACCCGCTGAGCCATGTTCCTAACGCCCTTCGCGAGAGCATGGCCGGACACCCGGCCAACGTCATCATGCTGACAGCCGACGCCTTCGGCGTGATGCCGCCTATTGCCCGGCTGACTCCGGAGAGCGCCATGTACCACTTCATTTCTGGTTATACGGCCAAGTTGGCCGGCACCGAAAAGGGGGTCACGGAACCCCAGGCGACGTTCTCGGCCTGTTTCGGAGCGCCGTTCATGGTCTTGCACCCGTCCCGTTACGCGGAGTTGCTGGCGCAGAAGATCAAGAGGCACAAAGCCGCCTGCTGGCTTGTGAACACCGGCTGGACCGGAGGTCCCTACGGTGTCGGTTCGCGAATGAAAATTCAATACACGCGGGCCCTTCTCAAGGCCGCCCTGGACGGATCCTTAAGCAAGGTCGCATATGAGGTCGACCCTGTTTTCGGTGTGGAAGTGCCTCTCGCCTGCCCCGAAGTCCCGGCCGACGTCCTTAAACCAAAGAACACCTGGTCGGATAAAGCAGCGTTTGACCGGCAGGCCCGGCATCTGGCCCGCCTTTTCGAAGAGAATTTCAGGGAATTCGAAGACGACGTTTCGGCTGATGTCCGGGCCGGTGGGCCGAAAGCAGGATAACAGTCCTTGATCTGACCATCTGCGGTCTGGTCTGCGGCCGTTATAGCGGTAACAACTCCGACAACGGTTTGAAAAGCGACTTGGCAAGCTGGGACTAATTCTGTATGTTAGTGGCCGATTGGGATTATGATGACAGCAAAGCCTGAACATCGCGAGTCATTCCTCCATTTCTGCCTGCCGAATAGCAGCATATGAAAAAGAACCGACGGCAACAGCCCAGACAGCCCCAACCGACCGAGCCTGCACCGAATTATGCCTATGTCTGGCCACTGGTCGGGATCATTCTGCTGAACATGGTCGGAGCGCTGGTGCCGGACTATCTGTTCTGGGGCTTCAACTATTGGAGTCTTATCTCGAGACCGCTGGCGCTTGGAATTCTGATTCTGGCGCTGGTGCTTGTCCTGCCGCGGGTCAGCCGCACGGCGGCGGTTTTTATTAGGCGGGCGGCTAAATCGCTCAGCGGCCTCCTGCCTCACGGCAACCGCCTGCTGACAGGTTCTGTGGTCAGCCTGGCCGTACTTACGGTGCTGTACGTCTTCCGGTCGAAGGCGCATGTATACGGTGACGGCATCTCAGTGCTGGGCGCCACGGATGTCGAGGGCCCTTTATTCCATGGCCAGGGTTATCTTCAGATGCTGGCGATTGTCTTTCACCGTCTTTGGGTGGCGGCGACCGGGGCGATTTTCGGTCTGGAGGCGGAGCCGGCTTTTGCACTGGCCAACTGTGTGGGAGGCGTCGTGGCTTTATGGGCTATTTTCCTATTGTCGCGGGCCCTGACTCAAAGCACCGGCCAGCGGTGGCTGGTGCTGGTCGCAGCTTTGTCCAGCGGTTCGATCATCCGGTTTTTTGGCTATATCGAGAACTACACCTGGGCGGCAGCTTTAGGACTGTGGTCGCTTTATTACTCGGTCCGCGTTGTTCAGTCCAGAACGGGGGCGGCAGCGGCTTTCGTGAGCGCTCTGCTGGCAGCCGCTTTTCACCTGATTGCCCTCCCGTACCTGGCCGTAGCAGCTCTGGCCTGGTGGCTGCGACGCCGGACAAAGCAGTTACCCCTCCCGCCGGCTCTGAAGCCGACTCTGCTGATCGCCCTGGTATCACTTGCGGCCGTGGCGCTGCTGCAACTCACTCCTCTGGCGCCCGTGTTTGTGCCGTTCTGGCCGAAGGCCCAGAATCCATACTGGCTCTTGTCCGGCCAGCATATCAGGGATGTGCTTAACCTGGCCATTCTCGTCGCGCCGCTCGGTGTGATGACTCTTATTTATATGCTGATTTCCCGGCGTTTCCGCATTGAGAGTCAGCCCGAGGAAAAACTGCTGGCTACAACGGTCGTTCTTTTCGGATTGGCGGCCTTCTGGATCAATCCCGAACTGGGTGCCGTGCGCGACTGGGACCTTTTGGCATATTACGGCATCCCCTTTTCCATGCTGGCGGCGTTGATGCTATCTCGAATCGCCGGGCAAAACGCCGGACACGCGCCGCTCGTCTTCGGCATGGTCATCGTCGCTTTAGTACACGTCGTGCCGAACCTGATGGAGAAGAACAACCCGGCGGCGGCCGTAGCACGATTGGACGACTACCTCTGGCAGGACGCCCACTACCAGGAAAACTGCGACCAGGCGTCGCGGTGCCTGGCGTGGGGATACCTGTTGCGCACCGATGTCGGCGATATCGGGCGGGCCAGGAAGTATTTTGAGCGCCGGTTGCGGGCCAAGGAGGACTCCGATGCCGCCTGGGTGAATCTCGGCCAGATATACTTCGACGGCGGGCAGTATGATTCCGCCGCCTACTGTCTGGCAAGAGCCAACAGTTATCTTCCAAATGACGCCAGTGTGCTCAACAAGCTGGCCAACGCCGAGATGAACTGCGGCCGCCCGGCCAGTGCGCTCGAATTCGCCCGGCAAGCCGAGATACTCGAACCTGATGATGCTTCCATACAGACTACCCTGGGAACGCTCCTTTATCGGATGCAGCAGTACCGG
>JAOUEU010000041.1 GCA_029858555.1 Candidatus Zixiibacteriota bacterium | reverse complement strand
ACCCCTTCATGCAACAACAGATAGGAGTAGTAAGAAGTATTGTGCCAATCGGATGTAACCTCCTCACCAAGAGCGGCAAACGGAAAGAGGAAATCAAACTGCAGGTGAGAAGTCACGGGCAGATCCCGTATTACGCCGGTCACCACAAAATCGAGACTGTCGGCAATCCTCAACACCTCTCCGGTCGGATCCTGGGCGCCGAAGTACTTTGAGGCCGTCTTTTCCGTCAGTAGCACGGAGCGCGGTCCGAACAAGGCATTGGCAGAGTCACCACTTACCAGGGGGAATGAGAAGATCCCGAAAAAGGACGGATCCGCAAAGGCAACCCCCCGTTCATAACATGAGATACTGTCCGACGCTACCAGCAGTTCACTAACGGGAAAGAACCGGGCCGAACTGCGAATATCGCTGAAGTCCTCCTTCAAGGCTGGAGCGAGCGCTGCCGGCGTTGTGGCATAGTGACTGACTTCACCCTTGCGCCATATCTTCACCACTCGGTAGATACTATCTCTGTTCTCATGAAACCGGTCGTACTTCAACTCACTCTGCACCCACAACATAATCAGCAGACAGGCCGCCAGCCCCATGGCAAGTCCGAAGACATTGATCAAAGAATAAGCCCTGTGGCGGCCAAGGTTTCTATACGCAACTTTCAGGTAATTCCGCAGCACCGCGCCTCCTTTCGGTCCTCTCACCCGGCTGTGAGTGATCTCTGCTGACCCTCAGCGCCTTGACCGGGCAGGCAGAGGCAAAATCAGTCACCAATTCTCTCTTGCGCCCAGCCAAATGCTGGTCGCGTACTTGAGCTATCTTCATGGAGAAGGCATTCCTGATACTTCTGTCACACCTCACCTGTTATCAGAACGCAAGTGGCATGCCGAAACGTAATACGTTGTTTGATAATGAATTAGGTTTGAGCCCGGATTCGACAGCGTCCTAAAATGAGACATCAGGTGTACGCTGCCGAACAGTATGCCCGGCGGCGGTCGCTGTTTCAAAAGACGCTCAGCAGAATTCACTGTGAGCGACCGAAGGGCGCACAGCAATCTCTTGCGCAGGTGCCCCATATCCGGTGCCCCGCTCCGCCTCCGGCGGACGGTGCGATTGGTTGCCAATCTCACGGACTGTCTGCAAGACCCCGTTTCACCGGATTGCCGTGACAGTAGTTTTGGAAACCCGCTGCATGCCACAGCCACCCCTGGCTTTCTTCACGTCCCGCTGCAACCTAAGGGGCAATCGTCAGATGAACCGGAAGATTATGGCGGGGTTGCCGGGATACAAATAGAACTTCGGCAAACTTGGGTATGCAAAATCTCTGACCAAACTTCGCCTGTGTAAATCATACGAAGTATGCAGTCCCAACATCACTCGCCCCAAACTTCTGCGGGCTTCGAGTTTCCTGCAAGGCGACACCATGCCACAATCGGCACAAGGCGATGGAACAGCAAATCACACGTCGTTGGATGGGGGTTAGAGAAGAAAAAGAGCCGGAACAGGCCAAATCGCATAAACTCACAAGGGCCTTTCGTGAACAAGACGACTAATACGCCGAGTCCACTTTATTTGAGGGCAGACACCTGGCTGATATTAAGACACCGGACAGCACTGGAAATTTACTTGTTCTTCTTCTCTTGTTTCAATTTCCGCTTTTCCTTTGGAGTATGCTGTGCCTTTTTCTGTTTTTCCCTTTTGCCTTTATCTTTACTTCCTTTGTCACCCATGTTTGTTTCTCCGTTTTTAAAATTGACCTGGGCCGGTCATAGTTGGTCTCTTTTTGTTCTGATATCTGACCAAAACCACACTCCAATGATAGAATATAGCGGCGGTGTTTGCCAAGGGCAAGAGAAAACCCCGGCGATCACCGGGGCCAGGCTTTATGGCGGGGGTGCCTCATATCGGGTGTCCCGCTCCGCCTCCGGCGGACAGTGGGATCGCATCCCGATCTTTTCTGCCGCCGTTTTTTGGCCTCGGTATTTCAGTTCAATAATAGCGCGACGCAATCCCAACCGAAGGTTAATGGTAACCCGCCGCAAGCAGAAACCCGACCCGGGGACGAGTTACCTGTCAGCAGTATGGAAGAACACTGCGAATTCTCTATGGAGAAAGTTGATCTCTGAGAACGCAAAATCGGGCAGTGCTGCCGCGCGGTGTTCCACAACGGCATAAAGAATCAGCAAGGCCCGGGAATCCATTCTAGTTGACGAGACTACGGTCGAGTCTTCTCAGTTGTCATCCATATCACGAAGTGGCCCGCCGCATCCACACGCGAGAACTCTGTCCGGCCGACATCCCTTGATCAGTGCAGCAACCAGTTCTGCTTGTTTCCAAAAGGCCGAATTGTCCTGGACACCGTCTGCTGTCAGAAAGTCCTCACACCGAAACTTGACCAGCACTACGCTACGAGATCCTTTAACGAGAACAGTCGGAGGGGACTTGACTCCTTCCGGCAAGTCGTTACTCAGTGGCGGATGTACCTCCATTGTTCGCAGTATAGAATTCCAAATTGAGTCACAAGAGGCACGGTCATTGATCGACAGGACGGCAACGTTGATGCGGCTTAGCATCTCGCCGTCATAATCGCGCACCTCTCTGCCTTGACGCGCTTTCAGATAGTGGATGTGCGAACTCACATTGCCCGAAAAAGCCGGCTTTCCTATCACCCAGTCCACCTGATCCAGCAAATTGTCACTCTGCGCAGGCACCGCCAGTTCTTCGTAATCCACTGCAAAAATACGCATTACGTCGTTTACGAAGTACTTCTCGATTAGTTCGCGTTCAATATCGCTGCACAAGCTATCTGCCCGCGCGCCTTTCCGAGCAAGTATACTGGCATCTACGTTCATGGTGCCTGAGCTAAAAGTAGATGTTGCCGGGTCCAATGGACCGTTCGCTGCAAACGACGCCTTCACCGCGCTCACAAGGTCATTTGATGTTTCCCTTTGGTCGCAGATGAGCTTCAGTACTTCAGTAGGGTGATCACCGTATAGGTTGATACAGTACCACAGGGCCACTGATTGCTCACCGGAAGTCATCAGATTGCGCGCCGCTTCTAGGGTGTATATATCGGGGAATCGCTCACCAGCGTGCTGCGTTTCATCCGCCTCCTGTGATATAGCGATTTGCAGCACCGTAATACTGAGTCCCAGAGCCAACGTGCCTATCCTGTAAGCCTTCATTCCGGTCTGTTCTCCTTGGGGCGTCTCTTACGCGCGGCGATCCCCCCGGCGTTTTTGACTTTTCCCCGGATAGCCCCGACGTCTGTATCAATCTCATTCACCGCTGATCTTCTTATAAATGTATTCCAGTTTGTCAAGCAAGGGCAGCGCGGAATCATAATAATTTGAAAATGCAACTAAGGTATGCCCGGTTTTGGGGTAATACATAACGAAGGCCTCAATTCCAGGGAAGCCGCCCCAATGACCGCACCAACCAGTACCCAATTGAAAACCATAGCCGTAGTCCTCGAATAGTCCATTGGGCGTTGTCAGATATTTTCGGGAAGCGGGACTTATGAGTGCGTCAGCAGCAAATCCCCTCATAAAGCGATGCATATCCGAAGCCGTTGACCAGCAACCGCCGGCGGGGCCACCCCGGGCACCGTGCAAAGCAAGGTTGTCCTTAAAAATACCTTTATCCTCTTTATCTTCAAAATACCCCACAGCTCGGCCGGCATATGGCTCGTTCTGTCTAATAAAGCCGGTGTTCTCCATTTGAAGCGGTTTGAAAATCAGATCATTGACATATTCATAATAAGATTGATCTGTAATAGATTCAATAATGGCGCCGAGCAAAATGTAACCGGTATTACTGTACTGGTCATCGGTCCCCGGTTCGAACGACAATTCGTCGGAGGTAACCTTTTTGAAATCGTCGAGAACTGAAATGCTGTCTTTATACTTATCCCATTTCTCCCCCCAGTAGCTGCCCATACCTGACGTATGCGACAAGAGGTGACTGATGAGGACTTTTTCTCCGACAGCCTTTGATACCCAACCGCTATCAAGATACTTGGCGATGGGATCATTGAAATTCAGCCGGCCTTCCTCTACGAGTTTGGCAATGCCGACGGCGGTAAACATCTTGGAAGCCGACGCAAGATTAAATTTCGTATCCGGTGTTATCCGTTCGCCGGAAGCACGATTGGCAATGCCATAAGCGCGGTGAAAGAATATTTTGTCATCACGAGCAAACAACACAACACCGTTAAAATTATTCTCATCGGCAATCTCCTGTATGAACTCTTCAAAGAATGCGACCAGTTCTTTGTCGCTGCTCAGCTCCGGGATCTGCTCATCGGGACTGATTACGGGAATGATCTTTGAGCTACTCGCCCCCCCGCAATTAATCAAAGCGTTGGCGGTAAAGATAATAGCGGCAACGAGTAAAATGTGTCTCTGCTTCATTTCATCCTCTTATGACTCTATTGTCTGCTGAATAATTAATATTCAAGGTTGGCATCTCAGCGTAGCTGAAGTACTACAGGAATCTTCTGTCTTAGTCAAGCGATTTTCCGGTATTGGCGTATTTCAAAAGCGGAGGAGGTAGGATTCGTCGGAGGGCTACTGCCCGGAGATCCTGAGGAAGCGCACCAGCGCTGACGAAGGAAACCTATTCACCAATGCGTGCTTCTTTTCACGACGCCAGCCTTTAACCTCCAGTTCCCGTCGGCGAGCAATAACTTCGTTGTCATATTCTTCGTAATAAACCAGTTCGCATGGCCGTCTGGACTTGGTATATTTGGCGCCTTTGCCGGAGTTATGGCGATCAAGGCGTTGGGCAATATCTTTGGTAACACCGGTGTAATAGGAATTATCTCGACATCGGAGGATGTATAAGTACCAGATTTCCACCAAATTGACCCACCCTTCGCCGGCGGCTAAAATAAATCCCGCTCCCGTTGCTCACGGAACATAGGAATCAGAAACTCGCGACAAGGGATGTTCTCCTACCCCTCACTTTCGTTCGGGGTTTAAGAACGGCTAATTTGCTCGGCTCATAAGCGGTTCTAAAAGCGGAGGAGGTAGGATTCGAACCCACGGTGCCTTGCGGCACAACGGTTTTCAAGACCGCCGCTTTCGACCACTCAGCCACTCCTCCGTATCTGTGAAATATATCGGCGACTCGCGCCACCTAAAATTACCCCGATTAAACCGTAAGTCAAGGTCTTCAAACACACTGCCCTCTTTTTTGCTTGAATTCCGCCCCCGCCTGCCGTTATTTCCGGTGAAATTGTGTACGACAAGGCAGGGAGAAACGCCGCCCCGCACGAGAGCGGCCGGGCCTGCCGTTCAAGGACTTACGTGCCGGCCGGCGGCCGAGGCTGTGAGAAAGTTGAGATATGAGCACCGTCGAAATAAAAGACTTTGATGAAAGCCGCATGGATGAACTCCTGGCCTTTCTGACCCGCTGGAGCCCCGACCATCCCGAACTCGGCGAAGGCCCCATTATCAAATGGCAGAAATGCTACCGTTTTGTCGCCCTCCACGAAGACAAAATCGTTGGCTACATCGCCCAGATTCCCCATGAATTCAGGTACGGCGCAAAAAGCGGTCGGGAAGGCATCGAGAAATTCGGCTGGGCCGTCACCCTGGTGCTGAACATGGGTGACGACGCCGTGCGCAAACAAGCCGGGCGGGGTCTTTTGACCCGTTGCGAGAACAACCCGCCCTGGCAGTACTGCGGCGTGGGTATGGTGCCCGAGGTGGAGGAACCGTACAAACGCCGCGGCCATGCCGTCCGCCGTGATTGCGCCATGATGTACACCCGCATCCTGAACCCATCGAAGATGCTCAGGTACGTCGGCAAGTCGCCGCTTTTGTCTCCCGCTGTTGCCGTCGCCAACCTCTTTCGCCCGGCCCCGGCGGAGCTGAGGCACGGCTCCGTAGAGAAAATCACCGAATTCAAACCGGAATGGGACGATAAATGGGACGAACTTCTTTCCGAACAACACGAGCTGTACGGCGCCCGCGACGCCGAGTTCCTGAACTATAAACTGGCGCAACCCAACCGGGATTATCACGCTTACGTGCACAGCGACGGGGGATATATCATTATCCGCCACGCCACGCACCGCGTTCGCGATATGAACCTGGTCAAGGTCTGCGACCTCGTCGGAACAAAAAAGGCCCAGGCCGACCTTCTGACCAGGGCCGTCCTTTTGGCCCGCGAGGTCAATGCTTACGGCATCGTCGCCATGGGATCGACCACGATGAGGGAGACCTTCCAACAGGCCGGCCTGTGGGTCTCGAAACCCTATCCCATAGCCATGCCACCGAATATAACGGCTAAGATGCACATCTCGTTTTTCGACTCGGACCTTGACAACCTCTGGTAGGTGAGCAATAACGAAGCGCTGGAGAAGCAGTTGCCCAAAGAGATTTTCGTCGTCATCGGCTGCGATACCGACCCGGATCGTGATTACTTCATCCCGGGTACGCCCTCCGATACGCTTAGCTGGCGAGGTATGCTCGAGGGCATCCCCCGGGCCAAGGACAAACTGGAGACGCTCACCGACAGCGACGGCCGCCCGCCGGTATTCACCTGGCTCCTTCGCGCGGACCACCAGATCAAACAGGTGCATGGCTCGTTCAACCATATCCTGAGCACCCACCGCGATTTTCTGCTCGATGTCGAAAAGACCGGGGATGAACTGGGCTGGCATCCGCACTTCTGGTGCTTCGATGAGAAACGCCGCGCCTGGTACCAGAACCACGAAGATATCGACTGGCAGGTCAGCGTGCTCGAGCAGGCCCACGCCGCTTACTGCGAAGTGTTGCCGGGCCGTCCCAAAACCGTCCGCATGGGCTGGGGCTATCACAACGACCGCACCTGCGCCGCCCTCGACCGATTGGGCATCGAGGTCGAGATAAGCGGCCTGCCGGGACTGCGGGTCCGTTCCGAGGTGACCGGCTCGCGCCTGTCGAACTTCTACGACTGGTACAGCACCCCCGCCGAGCCATTCCATCCCTCAACGAGCGATTACCGGCGACCCGCGAAAGAAGGGGAAAGCAGCTACTCGCTTCTGGAGGTACCGAACTTCGTCTCGAGATCGCGCTTCTGGGGTATGGTCAGCGGAGTAGTGATGACGCGCAAGATGAAAAATATCCGCCAGATCGGTTACTCCCTGGCCAAACCGGCCTACATGGCTACCGTCACTGTCAAACCCACCCTTTTCGCGCCGATGGTGTCGGAAATGAAACGAAGGCTCTCTCGCCAGGACCGGGTCATCTACGTCACGCCCCTGCATCCCGATGAATTGATTGACAATATCCACCCGGCCTATTCGCTCCAATACATGGCGCAAAATATCAAATCGATTCTGAACCTGGCCGACAGTCTCGGCGCGAAAGCGAGGTTCGTCCGGGCCATTGATATAAAGACAATCGTGCAGACAGGTGCTGCTCAACCCCGAACGGAATAGAGTGACAAAGTGTCCGTGAAGAGAATAATCGTCATTGCCCTCAAAGTCCTTCTGGCCGCCACGGTAATCTATTTTGCCGGACGGCAACTGGTCGGCAACTGGGCGCAGATTGCCGACTACGAATGGAAGATCAACCCCTTCCTGCTCGTTCTGTCGGTGGTTTTGCACCTGGTCACGTTTGTAGCTATGTCCAGGACATGGTGCCTCTTGATGAATGCTTTCGGGTTTCGCATCCCGCTGAAATCCGGTTTCAAAGTCGCCTATATCGCCAACCTCGGGCGCTACATCCCCGGAAAAATATGGCCGGTCTTCGGGATGATTTACCTTTTGAAGCAGATCGACGTCAACAAGGAAACCGCCTTCACCTCCTGGGGCATCGCCACCATCCTGGGCCTGCCGCCCGCCTTTCTGGTGGGTGTGATCGCCATAGCCTTCCGCCCCGAGATGGTCTCCGGCAGCCTCAGCGGCGGCCTTGGAATCGGGCCGGTCCTCGCGCTGGTGGCCACACTGGCACTGTCACTGGTGCTGATCCTGGCTCCCGACAAAACTACGGTCTTGATTAACTGGGTCACGAAGCTGCTGAGAAGACCGTCCGTGAATTTCCGGCTCGATAAGAAGGTCGCCCTCCAGGTGTATTTGGGATATTTTGTCAGTTGGATATTGTATGGCGCGTCTTTTTATACTTTTGTAAATGCGATCATGACCGACCCGGGCGTTCCGGTGGTGGCCGGCATCGGCTCTTTTGCGCTGGCCTACTTGATTGGATACCTGGCGGTCTTTTCACCCGGTGGCCTGGGCGCCAGGGAATGGGTCCTGACCACCCTGCTGACACCTTTCCTGGGACCCGTTGCGGCCGGGGTAGCCGTCGCCGCGCGCGTCTGGAACTTGATTGTCGAGTTTATTGCAGCCGCCATAGCATTGGTCGTTAAGCTGGAAAAGTAGGAGGAGCCGATTTTGGCTAAAAAGAAAACAACCGCCTCGCCGCGTGCCGACAAAAAGCATCGGCCCGAATTCGATTTCGAAAAATCCCCGTACACCGCACCCTTTGTCTTTGGCGCCGCCCTGGTCGGGATTATTATTCTCTTCGGCGAGTTCATCTTCTCCGGCAAAATCTTCTACAGCGCCGACATGATGCAGGCCGGCATCTTCTTCCGCTCCTTCTATGTCAACTATGTGCTGACCCACGGCGCCGTCCCCCAGTGGAACCCGTACATCTTCGGCGGCCTGCCCTTTGTCGAGGCTTTTCACGGTGACCTGTTTTACCCCCTGTCGGCCCTCAAATTTTTCGGCACTCTCTTTCGCATGCTCAGCTACAACCTCATCCTCCACATCTTCCTCTCCGGCGTCTTCACCTACTTCTGTGCCCGCCAGTTCAAATTGTCAAAAATAGCCTCCCTGCTTTCCGGCCTTTCCTACATGTTTGCCGGCTACCTGATGAGCCTGGTGGCGCCGTGGCATGATGGCAAGATTTTCGTAACAACGCTTTTTCCGCTGACCATTCTCTTTCTGGACCGAGGCTTCGAAAAGAAACCCCTGCTCAATTTTTCGATCCTGGGGCTGGTAATAGGCCTCATCATCCTCACCCCGCACCCCCAACTGGCCTACTTCTCCCTCTGGGCGGTGAGCTTCTACGCCGCCTTCAAACTGATTGTCCTCTGGCGCGAGAAAAAATCAATATTACCTTGCCTCAAACCGGCGGCGCTTACTACTTATGCCGTCATCATCGGCCTGGCCATATCCGCCATCCAGTTCTATCCCGGTTTCTACTACACCAGCAACTATTCGCCGCGGTCGGAATCGAAGCGCGGCTGGGACTGGGCTACCTCGTGGTCGCTCCATGAAGAAGAGGCTTTCTCGATGATTATTCCCGAGTTCGCCGGCACCCACAGCGCCACCACCGGAACCTACTACTGGGGCAAAAACCCCTTCAAGGATAACTCCGAGACCGTCGGAGTGGTGTGCTTCTTCATCGCCCTGATCGGCCTCTTTTTCTATCGCCGCAAAGAATCGTATTTTCTGGGGGGGCTGGCGCTTTTCGCGCTTATCTATGGCCTGGCGGCCACCACGCCGGTCTTCCGCATATTCTTCTGGCTGATTCCAATGGTGAAATCCCTGCGCGCGCCGTCGATGATCATGTTTTTGTTTTCCTTCTCGGCGGCCATTCTCGCCGGGATGGGCCTGCAGTTCGTCATCGACCGCAGCCGCGAGTTGAAAGCCGCCCAATCCAAAAAGTTTCACTACCTGCTGTTCGGCTGGCCGGCCTTCATGCTTCTCCTGGCCCTGCTGTTTACCGCCGCCGGCAAGGGCATGCTTAACCTCTGGAGTTCGGTTTTCTACAGCGAAGCTCCCACCATCATGGTCCAGCAGGGCGTGAGCAAGCTCGACCTCGCCTATGCCAACCTCCCGGCTATCCAATCGGGAGCGTGGCTGGCCTTCTTGTTCACCGCCCTCGCCGCCGGATGCATCTGGATGTATCAGTCGCGCAAGTTCGGCGCCGCCATCCTTGTTGCCCTGCTTGCGATTCCCGTAATCGACGGCATCCGCTTCAACCGCCGCTTTGTCAACCTGGCCGACCCGCTGCCCTACCTGTCGTCGAACCCCATCGTCGAGTTTTTCAAACAGGACAAATCGCTCTACCGCGTGCAGAGTTTCAGCCAGCAGTTGCCCATCAACTTCCCCTACCATGGCATCCAGCTCGTTGTCGGCTACCACGGCAACCAGCTCAAATGGTACGACCGGCTTTTGGGCGGACCCGCCCTGTCCAACCAGGGCAACGCCCGCTTTCTCAACCTCGCCGGCGCGAAATACCTGATTATCGGGCAGGACCAGAAAATCCCCGACGGCTACTTCGGTGGCATACCGACCACCTCCGCCATGAACTTCCGGGGCATGCAGATCATCCGAAACGACAACGCCTTCCCGCGCGTCTTCCTGGCCGACCGTTACCGGCTGTTTGACGACCCCGATAACATCTATCTCGAGGTGCTCAACGGCAGCGACGACATGCGCCGGATCGTCTATCTCGAGGAAGACCCCGGCATCGAGCTCTCGCCCGACAGCACTGTCAGCGACTCCGCCTGGGTCATCGAGTACGAGACCGACTCAGTCCTGGTCGGGCTCAACTGCACCAGGAACCACCTTCTCGTGATGACCGATAACTGGTATGGCGCGTGGCACGCTCTTATCGATGGTCAGCCGGCCAGACTTCTGCGGTCGTATAGCACCTTCCGCGCGGTGGCCGTTCCCGCCGGAACCAAAACGGTGGCGTTCAAGTACCATTCCGAGCGTTATGTTATCGGCCGCATGATGACCTGGGTGGCGTCCTTGTATTTGCTGGTGATTTTCGCCTTCTACATCATCGCCCCCCGCCTGAAGAAGAGAGAGCCAGCAGCCGACTGACGCCGTCTCGTGGCTATTCGGTCGACTAATCTCTCCCAGTAAACATGGCTGACCTATATCAAAAGATGGGCCGCCACAAGAAAGCCCGCGCCTGCGCCCAAAGGGCGGCCAAAATAAAAAAAACTCCTTGACGGGTAACCCCTTACGCCTGTGCGGCTTCTGTCGATACTCGACCCCCCGCACCCCTTTTTTCTTGAGCTTGGCCGAAAACCCGCTATATTATTAATAGATTAACCGCCGGTCTGATGGGTGCGCCGGCCCGTAATTCCATTGACTGGACATCACACGCTCGAATGTAGACAAATCGCGCCATCAAAGATATAAAGCGCTCAGGGAGGTGCTCTGTGAAAACGTTCATATTGATGACCAAGTTCTCGGGCAAAGACGCCGGCTTGGTCGAGGTAGGCTCCAAACTGCAGGGACGCGCCCGCATGGGCCGGTCCTGGATTGACCACATCAAGGCAACGTGCCCCAAGGTGAAGTTCCTGGCCCACTACGCTCTTCTGGGACACTGGGATTTTATGGACATCTACGAAGCCCCGGACGAAGAAACCGCCGCCAAGGTCTCGCTGATTGTCCGCTCCGGCGGAGCCCACCAGGTCGAAAGCTGGCTTGCCATTCCTTACGAAAAGGTTGTCAAGCTACTCTCCGAAGACATCGAAGATTCGGACCTGCGCGACAAACCGTAACCCCCTCTGCCGACATTCGTAAGAATCCGCACAAATGGGGCAGACGGTGACGTACGTCCGGCAGAACGCCTCGGTACAGCCGCTTTGCCGTCACGCTACCCTCGGCCAATACCCGAGAATCCCAAGCCTTTATTTGTGCCCGCAAATCCGTTCCGAAAGGTACACCATCAGAGCCGTTTTTACCGGCAACCGCCTACCGAACTCATTGTACCGCAGAGAGTTAATTTCGGTCGACTGACCTGCCGACCCCTGGCGGCGGGATCACCGCTCTGCCTATGACACATATCGATAGTCTTCAGCCGGCGAATCGTACTCAGTAACAAACGCTTATGCCGTCCATGATGGATTTTCGTTTCCATAATATAGGTTCTACCCCATAGTATCATCGGAAAACACCAGCCCTGGCCATCTTCACCTTTGACCAACTTATTTGCTGTCAACGTGTTAAATCAAGCATCACGCCACCGGCCGCTGTGGCAGCATTCTTGCTCATATATCTCCCGTGAATACAACCAATGCAGGATGGAGTACTAAGCTATGAACGACAATAAAGGACTCAGCCTTTTAGAGGTACTGATTGCCATGCTTGTGCTGGGGATAGGTATTCTCGGTCTGGCGCCGATGGTGGTGCTGTCGATCGAGGGTAACAACATATCGCGAGACGTCGTCACGGTTTCGAACATTGCCAAGGAAAAGCTCGAATACCTCGAAAGCCTGGATGACATGCCGGCCATGCCGTACCTCGAACAGGAACTGAACATCTACAGCGGCTATGACCGCACGACTTATGTACGGGATAATACCATCGATACGCTTCTTCCGCCCGACGTGTACCGGGTTGACGTGACCGTGAGCTGGATCGACAAAGCCAGTGTCCAGCGCTCAACCACCTATTCCACCTTCATGAACAAGGGGTAAGCCGTTATGAGTATCGTACAATTGAAGAAATTCACGGGCAATCGGGGCTTCTCGATTCTGGAAGTCCTGATAGCTGCCCTGATCACCGGCATCCTGGCTACGGCGACGCTCCAGTTCTACAGCCGCATGCATCATCAGGCGGAAAACCAGTACGATGTATCCGAGGCACAGCACCAGTGCCGGGCCAGTCTTTTTGATATCGTCAAGACCCTGAGGATGGCCGGCTTCAAACTGGACGGCCACCCGGCCTATGAAATCAGCGGCGACACGCTGGCCGTCTACTTCAGCGAAACCCAGCCGGTCGATACCGTCGTGTATTATCTCGAAGAGTTCCAGCCCTGGGAGTATCACCATCTGGGCGTATCTTCCGATAAAACGACTCTGCGCCGCTTGATGAAAAAGCGCAACAGCGCCATGCCGGGGGCTTTCGCCGACTACATTACCAGTATCAGGTACTCGATAGTCGACTCGGCCAATATTGTAATTGCCATGACTGCCCAGACGCCCCGAGCCGACGATACTTACGCGCCCAACGGCGGCTATCGGACATTCTCGCTGGCGGAGCGAGTGAATATCAGGAACCTGTGATGAGGGAGAACCATAAGATGTTTAACAAACTCAAAGATAACAGCGGCGCCGCCCTTCTGATTGCGCTCAGTGTGCTGGCCATGCTCACGCTGGTGGCCATCATGTCGGTCGACCGCGCCGCCACCGACATTGACCTGTCATACAACCAGCTCCACGAAGAGCAGGCCTTCTATATGGCCGAGGCCGGAGCCAACCGGGCTGTCGCCGAACTCAACAGCGACCTGACCTGGACTGCCGGTTTCGCCGGTGAGGGGCTCGGTAACGGCACCTACTCCGTGCTCGTTACCGACAGCTTCACGGTGCCGACCCTGGTGGACACCATCATCCTTACCGCCACCGGCACGGCTCTCGAGGCTCGGGCGCAGGTCGAGTATACGGTTGTCCCCGAAGTGGTGTATCCTTTCAGTCATGCCCTCTTTGCCAGGGATGCCGTGGACATCCGCAACAGCATGATCACCGATTCCTATAACTCGGACTCCGGCTCCTATGCCGCCACCCACGACACGACTGGCGGCAGTATCGGTTCCAACGGTATCATCACCGTCTACAACGGTGCCTACATCGGCGGCGACGTGGCCACTTCGCTTGATACCGGCCTCTTTATCGATCCGGGAGCGACCGTGACGGGAACCATCTCAAACGACGCCCCTGAAACGGAATTGGACCTGATCCCGGACTCGGAATATGATTCCGCCAGGATCAATAATACCGCGCCGGCGGGACTTTCCGGAAGCTACACCTACAACTCTACTACCGGCGACCTGACTGTCAGCAGCGGTAACCTGGAACTGGCCGACGGTATCTACTACTTCAGCAGTTTCATTCTCAAGAACAGCGCCTCGATGACGCTGGCCCCGGGAGCCAAGGTCACCATCTATGTCACCGGTAATGTCGAGATAAAAAACTCCGGAGGCGTCAACGTGGGCGGCGTCCCCAGTGACCTGATGTTTTACTCCCAGGGTGATATTGTCCTCAAGAACAGCGGCGATTGTTACGGTGTCTTCTACACTCCTAATGGTTCCGCCGATCTGCGAAACACCGCCGACTTTTTCGGCGCTATTGTGGCCGCTGACATGATCGGGCACAACAGCTCCAAGTTCCACTACGACCGCAACCTGGCCGACCGCTATGAGAGGAGAACGGGAAAAGTCGAACTGGTGGCCTGGCGCGAACTATAGAACGTACTGAATTAGAAACACCTCTTACTCTCTGCAGTAGAAATGCCGCTCCGTCCACACCGACGGAGCGGCATTTTCATAGCAACATCCGGTCAAAAGCCGGTCACCCGGTGTGGCAAGACCGGCCTCAGCGGATCGTCATGAAACCGAACTCCTCCGGGTCATGACCCAGCGGCACCTGCCAGTCGGCGGCGCTTTCATACCGGGGCTGCTTGCGGCGGAAATTCAGCCGCCATTTTCCGCCCGGTTCGGCCCGGGCACCGAGTCCCGCCAGCGGAATCCGAGCTTCCATCGACCAGAAATCATCGCCCCTGACCGTCTTGATCTCGCCGTTTGAATTCCAATCACGGTCGGTTTCGACATCGCTCCGGCTGTGCCAGACAATCTTCTGGTCGAAAGCCGTCCCCAGGGGATTGATGTAAATCTGGTAAACTACCCCCTGCCCTAACTCCGGCTCAAAGAAATACCCCACGCAATCCTCGGCATATATCGGCCCGTCGTGTTCAGTAACAGTGCCGCGAAGGGAATCCATCAATGCATCCTCGCAGTATGCCGCCAGGTAAAGATTCTCCGTGTCATAAGCACAGTAAAACCGTACCGGGTCAACTCTCTGGAGGCTGCCGTCGGAAGCGAAGAGGTGCGTCACTGGATCCTTCCAGAAATCCTCCGACAGTTTGCCGTCCATGACCGGCTTACCGGTAACGCGATGGCATACAACATCGCGCGCCACTCTCAACGCGGTTTCTACCGCGGTCTGCTTAGCATCTCCGTAAGTAAAATTCAGTGTGGCCGTCGGGACGGGGTAGAGCCGGCCGTCACAGGCCACATCAAAATCAAGCGTCGCGGTCTGACCGGCCGCTACCGCCACGGCCGCTGTCTGCGGCTCAACTTTCCAGCCCTCGGGAATATGCCACCGCAGCGTATCGGCAATCGCGAAGCGGGAGTCGGCGTTGTCGACAGTCAGCCTTATTGAAGTCTCCTTGACCGTGAGGTCCCGATTGACCGGCACGGCACTGTTCAAGCGAAGCCCCGATAATTGAATAGTCCGCCAGAACCTGCGTTCCCGGGCCGTCAATTCATCCCACGGCAGAACACTTCCCATCTTTACTGGCGCGATATGGATGCCTTCTTCGTCTACGGTCACCCACGTGTAATGATAACCCAGACCGGTCGGACCGGGCGACATTCCGCCGCCGGAACTTCCCACACTGGTGTAGCGGATGCCGTCAAACATGCCGCTGAAATAAACATGGTAATGTCCGGTGAAGACCGCATCGACACCGCCATTCACAAAAAGATTGTGAAGCGTATCCGGCTCGCCCCTCGCAATGGTTTCATACCAGAATGGCTTGTGCATGAAAACCAGCGTGTACGCGGCGTCAGCGCTGCCGCCAAGATCATTTGCCAGCCACTGCAGTTGCCCTGCCGGAAGCCCCTGGCTTACTTCCCAGCGGCTGGCGTCCAAGATAATGATGTGCAGGCCGCTATGATCGAATGAATAATATGGCTCGGCGACATGCTGGCGGTACCAAGCCTCCGAAAAATCATTGAAGATATCATTGTTCCCGGGCGTGAAATAAAGCGGCGGCGTCAATGACTCGACGAGAGATGCGTACTCACGCCACTCCTCGTTCATGACCGTGGTGTCGGGCACCGGTCCTTCTATCATATCACCGACCGTCATCACGAAATCCGGCTTCAGCCTCTCGATCTCAATCACAATCTTGGCGTAGATGTCCGGGTTCGGGGTACCGGTAAGATCGCCTAGTATGGCAAAGCGAATCGGGGCTTCAGCCGGCTTGCCGGCTGCAGTCGTCACCGCGTTGATGCCTGCGCTCGCCAGGGACAACAGGATTACAAGCCGGATAAGACGGATTTGATTATTGGGCATGAAATTACCTCAGTTCTAACGAAATCTCTGGAGATTGCTCTCAAAGCTACGACTCTCACGGGAAACGGGCAAGCGGTTTTTTTGTTGATGCCTCCTTCGCTGTCAGCACATTTTCGGTATGAGCAGGGGAAAATTGGATTATATCCCACTCATTTTGCCCGTTACATGACAGATTTCCTTATTGGTTGGTACAATAAAATAGACCAAACAACGGAGTTATGCGGCATGCAGATTTTTCATGCGCGTTCACCGCAGGGTCAGGCAGGACACCGGGGCGCCGGCCAGAGGGTCCTGCCTTTGGTGATGCCATTGTTGGTGGCTATCATGTCCTTTATCCTGTACTGGCACACCTGCTTCAGAAGTATCACCTGGTGGGACAACGCCGAGTACTCTCTGGCGGCCGGTACGCTCGGCATTTGTGCTCCGCCCGGTTCACTTCTTTTGACTCTCATCGGGTGGGTCGTCACCAGGTTGCCGCTGGCGAACTCTGCGGCCTTTGAGTTAAACCTCCTGGCCGGCGCGCTGGCCGCAACAACAGCCGCGCTGGTTTGCCTCGTTGCCTTGCGGATAATCGACAGATATGCCCCTCCCGGATGGTCGGCGGCGCGCCCACAGGTCTCGGTGGTGGCGGCGACGGCGGTTGCCCTCGGCAGTCTGATTTTTGCTTTCGCGGAGACTCTCTGGCTGCACGCAGTCCAGTTCACGCCCTACATATTGACGGCGCTTTTCACGGCCATGATTCTGTACGCCATGTTCAGGTGGTGGGAAAGAGCGGACCGGGCCGGCAGCCTGCGCTGGCTCTTTGTGCTTGCTCTCCTTTTCGGCCTTGACTTCAGCGTTCATCGAACCAACGCCGTGCTTCTGCCGGGACTCTTTTTCTGGGTTCTGCTCAGAAGACCGTACACACTCGCGTCCGCTAAAACCTGGCTGAGCGGTCTGGCCGGTCTTGCCATCGGACTGTCCGTCCAGTTCGTCCTTATCCCGTTGGCTTCCAGGGCGCCTTTCATGAACATGGGCAACCCCGATTCCTGGTCGAGGTTCTGGGATTATGTCTCCATAAGAATGGCCGGCGGCGGTTTCCTGGTCAGCTTTTTCCCTCGCAAAGCCGCCTTTTTCTCCGAACAGGTCGGCGACTGGCTGAACGCCTTTTCCGTTAATTTCCTTCACTATGACAGTTCCCTGAGTCTGCTCGGTTGGTTCCCCGCACTTCTCGGTGTGCTCGGACTGGTCCTGCTCTGGCGTAAGGATGCCCGCCTCGGCGTCGCCTTCACCATATTCTTCTTGCTGACCGCGGCGACCACCATCATGTACTTCAACATTCCCTCCGGCTTCTTCCGATCCTTGCATCGCCATTACCTGCCGACCTTGCTGGTGTTCGCGG
>JAOUEU010000270.1 GCA_029858555.1 Candidatus Zixiibacteriota bacterium | reverse complement strand
ACATCTCGGCGATGCCTTCCGGCTCCGACTGTATCCAGCGGAACCATTATCCCTGGCATTCGTTCACAGAGCCCGACGGCCGTGTTGTCAGCGCCAGTGACTGCAAGAAATTCACAGACGGTTACCCGCCGAAATTCGGCCCCGAGGACCAGGACTGCATTGCTTACGAGTATGACGGCGAGGGATTGCTTAAGCTCACGCACATCAACGCCGGGCTGAATTGTTGTCCCGTTATCGTGGCCGACATTGAGGTCGTGGACGGAACCATTATTATCGAGGAAATAGATTCGCTGGACAATGGCGGTTGCGACTGCCTGTGCCTGTTCGATATTGACTATGAAATCACGAACCTGCTGCCCGGTGAGTACACCATTAAGGTGATCGAACCGTATCGCCACCACGACGATGATATTCTGGAATTTACGGTGAATTTTGTCACGACACCCACCGGCAGCTTTTGCGTCCCTCGAAGCCACTATCCCTGGGCGCAATAGCTCACCGGCGGTCTCGATACCGTATGTCTGGATAAAGGGTCTGTCGGTCGGACGGCGCTGCTATGGAAAGTAGCGACTGCCGTCCGGCTGGTAGACCCATTCAAATTTCAGTTTTGCAGAGTCCTGGTCGAGAATCAGTATCTTGGCGTAGTGGCCTTCGGATGTTTTGATGGCAAAGACATCTCCAGCAGCTACGTCGACGCTTGACATGTAGCCGCTGTCCGGAACGACTTTAATGGAATTGAGGTCGGTATAACCGCCCAGGAGAAGGATGTTGTCCAAGTCGGCTCCACCCGCTTCCTCCCCGAGCAGAAGGCTGTCGTCCTCAAAACAGATATAGAACAGATCTTTGCCCATGGCGGCCGACGTGTCCGTGTTCAGGACAAGGACCTTTCCCGCCGAAAAGTCAAAGAAGTCGAGCTCGGGCAGAGCCCAAGGGTGAGCCCGCAGGGTGGCGGTTTGCGTTCTAACTTCCGTATTGTCCAGGGGTTTCTTATCCTCGCATCCCCCCAGACTCATTACTGCGAAGAACACTGCGACGGCAGCCGCCAGCAGCGACAAACAATTGCGCCCGGGTTTTGTCATACGCCTTTCCTCCTTCGGCATTTGGTCCTGTCACACGTTGCCACGCGTGACCAGGCGAGTTTGCCGCCTAAATATCGGATTGATAGGCGTCATATGTTTACGGCTGATGAGCATCGTCCAAGATGTCATCTGAATGTAAATATGGTGCGCGGTGGTTGTCAACAGCCCGCTGGTCAATCTAAGCGAGCCACGAGAGGACCAGAACGGCGATGATTATTATGGCGGTTGCCGGAGCCATCTTCATAATCATGTCCTTGATGGGGACATGGAAATATTCACAGGTGACGACCAGGCATGGGTGGACCGGTGAAGTGACATACCCGAAGTAGATCGCTATGTAAATAAGGGCGAACACGAACGGTGTTACGCTTCCGACCGCGGCCAGGTAAACCGGCAGGATAATCGAGGCCGGGAGCTGCACGCGGCCGGTCAAAAGCCCCAGCAGAAAGCCTGCCGTGACGGCGAGCATGCGCGGGGGCAAAGGTAGCGCGGCAATCAGGTCGCTGGCACGCGAGCTCTGGAAAATGTGCAGGTAGAGAAACATCCCGACTATGATCAGGGCAAAGTTCCACGGCTTCGTACGGATGGTGATATCTCTCAAATCGAGCTTGCGGCGGCTTAGAAGAGTGGAGAGAACCAGGGCGGTCGCGGCGCCGATGAGAGTCGCCTGAGTGCCGATTGAAAAAGCCCTCTTAAGGACAAAATCGAGGAAGGGGGCACATAGAATGATAGCCAGCGGTACCATCAGGCCGGGCAGGGAAAACTTCTCCCGAAAAACCAGTCGGCCGTGAACCTGCCTGAGGAAGAAAACATACCCCAGGCCGGAAGCGACAACGAAACCCGGTAAGAGGTATATGATGGCACGGTAAACATCGAGTCCGGTAATCTCGGCCGCCACTATCAGACTTGGCGCCAGGGGATAAATGAGTATGAAAGAGTGGCGAAACCAATTGTTGATGACAGCCTTCAGATCATCAGGAATATTTTCACCGCCCTTCTCGACAATCGGTGCCGAAAGCAACGCACCTCCGGGCATGAGCATCAGTCCCATCAGGGACGCTGAGAACGGCAGCAGGAAACGCCTGTCGAGCCGGACATTTCTTACCAGTGATTCGACCTGGCCGCTATCGGTCATGGTCCCGCCCAGCATTGGAACAATCCCCATGGCTATGGCCAGAAACAGGATGGATGCATCCGTGAGAGTGAAGATGACTCGTTCGACAATGACGCTGATCGGCAAAGTGAAAAGACCCAGAAGAAGGGCCCCGCAGACAAGAGCCAGGGGCAGGCTCTTTTTTGAGATGACCAGGATCCCGGCCAGCGACACGAGAAAGCCAATCCAGGTGACTAACATAGGCCGTTACTATAGCTGAAAAGGGGGCAAAAATCAAACGGTTGCCTGGCCGGGGAAAGTCGTCAACAAGTATTTGCCCCGGCCATCGACTCCGAGTATCTTTGAGCAAAATGCGGGTCCGGGTGGTGCGGTTGCAACTCCCGGGCGTCAATGAAATATGGCGGGGAAGAAGTGCCCGAGCAGTACGATGTAGTGATAATCGGTGCCGGACCGGCCGGATTAACTGCGGGTGAGGAACTGGCCCGATCCGGCCGGAGTGTCCTTATTCTGGAAAAAAACGAGGAAATTGGCCCCAAGATCTGCGCCGGAGGACTGCCGACCAAGATTACCGAACTTGGTATTCCCCTGGATATTGCCGACCGACAGTTTACATCGATCAAAGCCCATACGGGCAACAAGTCTTATGTCATATCGCTGCCGTGGGTTTTTCTCTCGACTATCGACCGGCAAAAGCTGGGCAGGTTCCTGCTGAATAGAGCAGTGTCGTGTGGGGCCGAAGTGCGAACCGGGGCTTATGTCAAGCGGATTCAGCCCGGGCATGTGAGCCTTGATGGTCGTGATATACACTTCCGCCATCTCATAGGCGCCGACAGTTCGGCTTCTATCACCAGAAAACATCTGGGACTGAAAATTGAAGATATGGGTGTGACCTTCCAGTACCGGGTGCCCTGGGAGACCGACGATATCGAGTTGTACGTGGACGCCCATACGTTTGGCTCCGGATTGGGATGGGTGGTTCCCCATGCCGGCTACACGATTATCGGCCTGGGTTGGGATGCGAAAGAAAGGAAAGAGAGAAATCTCAAACAAACCTGCCGGCGGTGGTGCCGCGAGCGTGGGCTCGACATAGCCGGAGCCAGTGAAGAACACTGGTTCATCAATTACGATTACCGGGGCTGGCATTTTGACAATGTCTTTCTGGTCGGTGACGCCGCCGGCTTCGCCTCCGGCCTGACCGGCGAAGGCATCTACTATGCGATGCTGTCCGGAAGGGAAGCGGCCCGGAAAATCATCGACCCGGCCTATCCCTGCCCGGGGATTGAGGAGATTCTCAAGAAAAAGCGCGCCCATGAAAGGCTGCTGCGGCTGATGCAGCTCAACCGGACGTGCCTGAACCTCTACTTTCGCACCCTGCTCAATCTGACGCGCAGCCAGTGGTGGACCCGACGGTTTAATAACTTCTTCTTCTAAACGGCGTCTATATCATGAAAAGTAAGGATACGCCTGCCTTCATGGGCATGACGGCGGTACTGGACCCGGGGGCATACCAAACAGATAACGAATCAGATATGTAACGTCCGATATGCTCATCTTTTCTTCCGAATCGCCGTTGGCGTTGCCTTCCTCCCGGCAAGAGGGTTGCGGGCCGCCGGGAATGCCGAAAAGCCAATCTACCAGGTACGCTATATCGGCGATATTCACCTTGTCCTCAATGTCAAAGTTGGCGTTCCCGCGGATGCCAGTGCAGCAGCTGGATACGCGGAACACCCCCGTGGGGGACGATGAGGCGGCGTTCCAGTCATCACGGGCCTGCACTTTCCAGTAGTAATCGACGGAGCCCGTTGGTGCCGGCCGCCTCGAGGTGGTTTGAAAATCGAAGGAATAACTGGTGTCCTGCGCCAGCGGTACTGCAAACGATTCTAGGAAGATTGAATCCGTCGAGAGTATCAGGTCGTAGGAAACGACGTGATCGGGATTGGGATCGCTGGTACTGTGCCATTGCAGCAGACAGGGGAAACTGGCGAAAGTCGTGTCATCAGCGGTTATCAAAATG
>JAOUEU010000046.1 GCA_029858555.1 Candidatus Zixiibacteriota bacterium | reverse complement strand
GGTTTCATGAAGAAGGGCAGAATCCGCGGGAGGGCCTGGTAGCGGTGAACCTGCTATTTCTCGGCCCGCCGGGGTCCGGCAAAGGGACACAGGCTGTTCGCTTGTCGGAGCAGTTGGGGATGATGCATTTGTCCACCGGTGACATTCTCCGTGAGGCGGTAAAAAACGGTACGGAACTGGGGAAACAGGCCGAGGGATTCATGAAGCGGGGCGAGCTGGTTCCCGACGATGTCATGATCGGCCTGATCGAAGACCGGCTCGGTGACGGTGGTCTGAACAAGGGTTTTATACTGGACGGTTTCCCGCGGACGTTGCCGCAAGCGGAGAGTCTCCGGGGCATGTTCGGGCGGCATGATGTCAGCCTTGACAAGGCCGTTCTGTTCAGCGTTTCGGAAGATGAGATCGTCAGACGGCTGTCCGGGCGCTGGTATTGCCCCCGGTGTAATGCCGGTTACAATTACCCGGCGGCAGTACCCCGGGTAGAGGGACAATGCGATCATGATGGTTCGGCGTTGCGGCGGCGGCCGGACGATGATGAGGCCGTGGTCAGAAACCGGCTCGAAGTCTACAAAAAGCAAACGCGACCTATCGAGGATTTTTATCGCGAGGAGTCAATCCTGACGGTGGTTGAGGCTGAGCAGACTCCCGATGACGTTTACCGGGCCCTGCTGGCAGCAATCGGTCGGCAGAATTGAAATAAGGTGATAGAGCTGAAGACCAAAAGTGAAATCGAGATTATGCGCCGGGCCGGACGGTTGGTCGCGTTGACACTGGATATGGTGGCCGAGTCGATAAAGGACGGGATGACGACCAAACAGCTTGACCTTTTGATCGAGGATTTCATCCGCTCCCACGGGGCCGTGCCGGCTTTCAAGGATTACCAGGGTTTTCCGGCGTCCGCCTGCATTTCTATTGATGACGAGGTGGTCCACGGCATACCCAACCAGCGCGTAATCAAGGAAGGCGAGATAGTCTCGGTGGACGTCGGTACTATCGTTGACGATTTCTACGGCGATTCCGCGCGTACCTATGCTGTTGGTGAAGTCAGTGTCGCGAAGAGGGCCCTTATGGCCAGCACGCTGAAATCGCTCATGGCCGGTATTGACAAGGCGCGAAAAGGGAATAAATTGGGGGCGGTGTCGGCTGCCGTGCAGGCTGTCGCCGAGGCGGACGGCTACGGCGTGGTCCGTCAACTGGTGGGCCATGGCATCGGTCGAAAAATGCATGAGGAACCCCAGGTACCGAATTTCGGTTTACCCAGTGACGGGCCGGTGCTGGAAACGGGCATGGTTATTGCCATCGAACCCATGATCAACATGGGTACCCACAAAGTCAAGACGATGCCGGACGGTTGGACGGTGGTTACGGCGGACGGGCAACCGTCGGCTCACTTTGAACATACGGTGGCCATCTCCGATAACGGTCCGGATATTTTGACGCTTGCGTGAAGGAGTTTATGGCGAAGGAAGCGACCATAACGGTAGAGGGCAAAGTGATTGAGCCGCTGCCAAATGCGATGTTTAAAGTGGAACTGGATAATGGACATGTGGTTTTGGCGCACATTTCGGGCAAGATGCGGATGCATTTCATAAAGATTTTGCCGGGTGACAAAGTAACCATCGAGTTGTCGCCTTACGACCTGACCCGTGGACGGATAACGTATCGATATAAATAGCATTCTTCGATAGATTGGTTGAAGTCATGAAAGTCAAGACCGCCATAAAGAAGCGTTGCGAATACTGCAAGATTGTCAAGCGCAAGGGAGTTCTGAGAGTGATTTGTTCGCGGAATCCCAGTCACAAGCAGCGCCAGGGTTGAATGAAAAGTCTGGTTATTGAAGGAGTATAAAATTGGCTCGAATTGCCGGTGTAGATTTACCGAAAGAAAAGAGAATCGAGATAGGCCTGCGCTATATCTTCGGCATTGGCCCCAGCCGGGCCAGGGAGATTCTGCACAAGACGGGCGTTAACCCCGATACGCGGGTGAACAAGCTCACCGATGACGACGTCTCCAAGCTCCGGTCCGTGATTGAGAACGAATACAATGTCGAGGGTGCCCTGCGCGGTGAAATCAACATGAATATCAAGCGGCTGATTGATATCGGATCCTACCGCGGTTTGCGGCATCGCCGGGGCCTGCCGGTGCACGGGCAGCGCACCAAGACCAATGCCCGTACCCGCAAGGGCCCGAGTCGCTCGATCGGCGGGCTGAAGAAGAAGCCCCCGGGCAAGAAGTAAATGAAGATTTATATAGAGGTGTGATTTGGCTGATCCTAAGAAAAAAGGTCGTACCAAGAAAAAATCGCGTAAGGTGGATGCCTATGGCACGGTCCATATCAAGGCCACCTTCAATAATACGTTGATTACCGTTACCGACTCTACCGGGAAGACCATCTCATGGGGCTCGGCCGGTAAAGTGGGTTTCAAGGGTTCCAAGAAGTCAACGCCATTTGCGGCGCAGCTGGCTGCCTCGACGGCCGCCAAGGAAGCTATTGACATGGGCTTGCGTCGGGTCGAAGTCTGGGTGAAAGGGCCCGGTTCGGGTCGCGAAGCGGCCATCCGGTCTCTGTCGGCGGCCGGTCTCGAAATCGCGGTCATCAAAGACGTGACCCCGATTCCTCATAACGGCTGCCGCCCGCCCAAGCGCCGCCGCGTTTGATGAAGAAGTGAATGTTTTGATCTGTTATAGGAGATTTAATGGCTCGTTATCGTGATGCCAACTGCAAGCTCTGCCGGCGCGAAGGCGAAAAGCTCTTTTTGAAGGGCGCCCGCTGTTACACGGAAAAGTGTGCGGTCGAGAGAAGACAATATCCTCCCGGTCAGCACGGTCAGAATATCCGGCGCAAGATATCACCGTATGGTTTGCAGTTGAGGGAGAAGCAGAAGATACGCCGTAATTACGGCATTCTTGAAAAGCAGTTTCGTAACTATTTCAAGAAAGCTGACCGCAAAACCGGCATCACCGGTGAGACTCTGCTGCAGATGCTGGAGACCAGGCTGGATAATCTGGTCTACCGGCTCGGTTTTGCACCTTCGCGGAAATCGGCCCGGCAACTGGTCAAGCACCGCCATATCGCGGTTGACGGTCGGATTGTGAACGTGCCGTCTTATGGCGTCAGACCCAACCAGGTCATCAAGGTCAAGGATAAGTCCAAGAATCTCGACCTGGTTCACTCGGCTCTCAAGGAAGTGGGGCGGGGCGACGAAATCCCCTGGTTGCGTTTGAACAAGGCGGCATTAGAAGGTGAACTGCTGGAAGTGCCCAAGCGCACCGATATTCCTGTAACCTTTAACGAACAGTTGGTGGTGGAGCTTTACTCGAAGTAAGCGAAGCTCTCTTCGGGAGGTTTTTTTAGCACATGAAATGGAAACCTTTGACAATGCCAAAAGAAATTGTTGCCGACCAGTCTTCGGCGACGGATAATTACTCGCGGTTTATCATTGAGCCTCTGGAAAGAGGTTTCGGACATACCCTGGGGAACTGCCTACGAAGAGTTCTGCTTTCACAGATTCAGGGCGCCGCGGTGGTTTCGATGCGCATCACGGGATGCCTTCACGAATTCGCCACTATTCCGGGCGTCTACGAGGACGTGACGAATATTGTTCTCAACATCAAGCAGATCCGTGTGAAGATGCACGCCGCTGAAATGCGCAGCCTGACACTCAAAACCAGCCAGAAGGGTAAAATCACGGCCGGTATGTTCGAAAGCGACTCCGAGATAGAAATACTCAACCCGGATCTGCACATTTGCGAACTGACCGACAACATCGATTTTGAGCTTACGATCGATATCGATTCCGGCCGCAGTTACGTGGTGGCCGAGCAGAATCAGCGGCCCGATTCCCCGGCCGGAACCGTTTTCGTCGATTCGCTCTTTTCTCCGGTGACCAAGGTTTCTTACCTGGTGGAAAACACGCGTGTCGGCCAAAAGACGGATTACGATCGCCTCATAATGGAAGTCACAACCGACGGTTCCATCACTCCCGAGGATGCCCTCAGTTATGCCGCCAAGCTGGTCAAGGATCACCTGCAGCTGTTCATCCACATGGATGAAGAGATAATGGTCGAGGAGGAGCCCGAAGAGGACGAGGAGGTTCTGCGCATACGCACGCTGTTGAAAACGCGCGTGGACGAGTTGGAATTGTCGGTCCGTTCGTCGAACTGCCTGCGGGCCGCCAACATTCAGACCATCCAGGATCTGGTCACCAAGTCCGAGGCGGAAATGTTAAAGTACCGCAACTTCGGCAGGAAGTCACTCAATGAGATTAACGCGGTGCTGGAATCAATGGATCTTTCATTTGGGATGGACATATCCAAGTTTCTGGAGCCGGAAGGCAACCAATAGGATTGAGAGAAGAAAATGGGTCATCTGGATAAGGTAAACAAGCTGGGCCGCACGAGATCCCACCGGGAAGCCATGTTATCGAACATGGCGGTGTCGCTCTTCAAGTATCGTGTCTTAAAGACCACTGAGGCCAAGGCCAAAGCATTACGACCGGTTGTCGATCGGCTTATTTCAACGGCCAAGAAGGACACGCTGGCGGCTAAGCGGCAGGTTGCCCGGACGGTTCGCCAGAAGGATGTTTTCAAGAAACTGTTTGCGGAAATTGTACCACAATTCGAGGGTCGTGAATCGGGCTTTACGCGTGTGATCAAGCTCGGTGTGCGGCGCGGCGACGGCGCGGCGATGTCAGTAATCGAATTGCTTACCGAGAAACCCAAGTCCGAATCCGACAAGAAGGACAAAAAAGGCAAGAAAACCAGACGACCCGCCAAGAAAACAGCCCCAGCGAAAGAAGCCAAAGCCAAGTGATCACTACGCTAAAGTGATACTTTAAGTAGTTCGCATAATATTCCGTATATCAATATCATGGGGTCGCCATCTAACGGGCGACCTTTCCTCTTTTGGTCAGAACGTCAGGCTCGGCGGCGGTCCTGTCGGCGCAGAGTTCACCGACCGGTTCCTGATCCGGTGTCACTCGCGTGCAGCCACCGGCCACCCCTGTAAGGCTGGTTGATGGGCCCTCGGAACTGCAGTCACAATCGTGAAGAGGTCGGTGGGCCGGACAGGCAGGGCTGCACTTTCGTGGGGCGACCCGACCGGAAATCATCGGCGGCCGAATTCTTGCGCAATTGGCTTGCCATCGCCTTCTTATCATGTTATATAAATCTCGACGGTATGAAGCAAAGCATCAACTCACGCCATAAAATGATTGTGACTAATCCTATTAAGAAGACAACAACTATTCACTAAACGGTGGGGAAGAGTGAAATATGACTGAGGAACCCAAACGCAAGGGAATGTCGAAGGGCTGTCTCATCGGTTTGATAGTCCTGGCGGTGGTGATAGTCCTGGTCGTTATCGCCGGGATTGTCTGCTATTCGAAAAGAGATGAGCTTATGAAGTTCGGTATGGCCACGATGGTCACGGGTGTCAAGACGGAACTGGCCAGCAACCCGGTGGAAGGTATAGATACGGTTGCGGTCAATGCCATGGCCGATGCCTTCATCGAGAAGATGAACACCTCTGTCCTGGAGCCGGAGAAGATGGCTCTGTTCGGCCAGACAGTTCAGGGTATAATTGGCGATCAGGTGCTGGATTCGGCCGAGGTATTCATGTTCATCAAGGCCATGGTGGCCTACTATCCGGAACTGGAAGAGTTGATGCCCATACCGGAGGAACCGGCAGTCGATTCAATCACAACTGAGTAGGCGGTCGATCTCGCGGCCGTACGGCAGCAGTCCGGGCGGTTCCCGGTAGAACACTTATTTCTGCGCACGGGGAACAGGGAGGCCTGCCGAATCACCAATTTTCGGGTTTGCAGGCGAATATTGTGATGGCAGTAATTCCGATTATTCTATGTTACTTGTTGGGTGCTATACCATTCGGTTTGATAATCGCCAGGCTTTATGGCGTAGCTGATATCCGGACCCGGGGTTCCGGCAATATCGGAGCCACCAACGTCGGCCGTGTCATCGGCACCAGGGCCGCCGTGTGGGTATACCTGGGCGATATCGGCAAGGGGGTGGCGGCGGTCCTTTTGGGGCGCCTGTTCGCCGCCAACTTCGATCCGGGTTTTTTCAGTTACGATGTTTTTCTGGTGGCCTGCGCCGTGGCAGCCGTGCTGGGCCATGTCTTTCCAGTTTATGTCCGGTTCAAGGGAGGTAAAGGAGTCAATACGGGCCTGGGAGTTATGATTACGCTGCTGCCGTACGAGACGCTGCTTGCTTTTGGCATTTTCCTCCTGGTAGTGCTGCTTACTCGATATATCTCCCTGGGTTCAATGCTGGCCGGCATCGGTCTCTTTGCCATCGTCAGTGTCGAGAAACATGTCCTGGGTCGCCCGGTGGCAGATGTTTACTTCTACCTGACGCTGGTGCTGGCGCTGTTGATTATGACCACCCATCGGCAGAACATTTCACGTCTTCTGACAGGCCGGGAGAACCGCTTGTCGTTTCACTCGCGGTCAGGCGAAGCGGGGTCCCATGGCTGAGCGAATAGCTGTGCTGGGGGCCGGTTCCTGGGGGATGGCCGTGGCCGATCTGCTGGATCGAGGCGGCCATGCGGTTACTTTGTGGGAGTTTGATGAGAGCGAGTTCAGAAAGCTCGTCAAACACCGCGGCCAGCCCGAGAAGTTGAGCGATTTTCAACTGGGGCCATCGATTGCACTGACGAATGACCTGCAGAGCGCGGTCTCGACAGCGTCGCTGCTGGTGCTGGCGATTCCCTCGCAGAGTCTTCGCTCAGCGCTGCGGGGCATCAGGGACGTGCTGCCCGGCACCGGCGTGGTGAACCTGGCCAAGGGCATTGAAGTCAGAACCCTCAAGCGTATGTCGGAGGTGATAGCGGAGGAACTCGGGGTCGATCCGCGACTGGTGGCGACCCTGTCAGGCCCTTCGCATGCCGAGGAAGTGGTGCGCGGAATGCCTACCGCAGTAGTGGCGGCCGGGGTCTCCCGGGATTTTACCGCGAAACTGCAGGAGATTTTCAGTAATGCATCTTTCCGGGTGTACCAGAGTGACGACCTGGTTGGGGTCGAACTGGGCGGATCGCTGAAGAACATAATTGCCATCGGAGCCGGCATTGCCGAAGGCCTGGGCATGGGGGACAACACCCTGGGGGCTATTCTGACCAGAGGGTTGGCCGAGATCACGCGTCTGGGGGTGGCCATGGGGGCGCAGCCCGAGACGTTTGCGGGTCTGTCGGGTATTGGTGACCTGATAACCACCTGTGTGTCCCGGCACAGCCGAAATCGGTTTGTCGGCGACCGAATCGGCCGCGGTGAACGTCTCGAGAACGTTCTGGCCGGTATGACGATGGTTGCTGAAGGCGTTCAGACGACTCGCTCCGGCCATGAACTGGCCGGCCAGCACGAGGTCGAGATGCCGATTACCGATCAGGTCTACCACGTGCTGTTTGAAGGCAAGGCGCCGGCCGAGGCAGTCGAGCAGTTGATGGAGAGAAAGCTGAAACCTGAGATATGGAAATGACTTTTAATGGTATAAGAGGGGCGGATCATGGGAAAGAGTAACACCAACGGAGAAAAGCTGTACTATTCGATTAGCGAGGTTTCCCGGATTACCGGCCTGGAACCGTATGTCTTGCGTTACTGGGAGAAAGAATTCCCCCTGCTCAGGCCAAAAAAGAATCGTGGGGGCAACCGGGTCTACACCAGCCGTGATATTGACGTTATCAACCAGATCAATCACCTTCGTACCAAGGAAAAGCTGACCATCGCCGGAGCCCGGACCAAGCTGATGATGAGAAAGGCCGGCGAGGGCAAAAGAAACCTGATGGCTTCCGCTAAAGCCAGGACCCTGATCGGTCAGATGAAAAAGGACATCGAACACCTGTTGAAACTTTTCTCTTGAGTTTTCAGGGTTTTTGTCTAACTTAAGTTGTCGTAAGACGCTGACAGTACGTTGTCGGAGCGTAGCGCAGCCTGGTTAGCGCACTCGCTTGGGGTGCGAGAGGTCGGCCGTTCGAATCGGCTCGCTCCGACCATAATGGCCTTCGGGCCGTTTTTTGTACCGGATGACCGCCGGTGGCAGCGGTCCTGTTTTTGGCGGCCTTTCCGCTCTGGGAAAAAATGACGGCAATCAACCAATATGCAATCCTGGTCCTCGTCCCGGCATACAACGCTGCGGAACACCTCGGTGAACTCATCACTCGGCTGAGGCGATTCGTCTGCGATGAACATCTCCTTTTTGTCGATGACGGTTCGACCGACGGCAGCCGGGATACCCTGGAAAAAGAGGGCGTGCGTTTTATCTCTTTCGGGCACAATCGGGGCAAAGGCGCGGCACTGATGGCCGGTTTCAACTATGCCATAAAGAAGGGCTACCGGTCGGTGCTGACTGTCGACGCCGATCTGCAGCATCTGCCGGAGGAGATTCCGCCTTTTTATGCTCTGGACGACGGCCGCCGGCTCATTATCGGGACACGCCGCATGACATTGAAGATCGTGCCTTTTGACCGCTGGCTGACCAACAACCTCACCTCGCTGATAATCTCGGTTTTCTCTTCGCAGAGAATCCGCGACAGCCAGTCCGGGTATCGCCTTATCCCCACTGAAGTGCTTCGGGCGATTCCGCTCCGGACGGTCAGATACGACTTTGAATCCGAAATGCTGTTCAAGGCCGGAGCCGTGGGTTGCCCCGTCGCGGAAGTGCCTATCAGCACCGTCTACGCGGGGTCCCGCTCCTACATCAATCCCCTGGTCGACACGGGTCGCTTTATCCGTCAAATCTGGAAGCGGATCTGGGCATAGCCGGCGGCAGGTTTCGGCGCGCGGCCGACAGACTCAACATATACTTGCCACGACTCTCGAAATGGCTTAAACTGATAATCATGAAACTGGGCGATTTCTTTTCCAACTACTTCATGGTGCGGGCCCAACTGGTTGAGGCCGTGAAGGGCCTGTCACAGGACCAACTCGACTGGACCGCCCCGGATCACGCCAACTCGATCGGCAGTCTCCTGCTGCACATCGCCGAGACCGAATGCTGGTGGGTGACCTGCGTGGCGCTGGGCAGGCAGGACGAGGTCGACGAGCAGAAGTTCAGCCGCGGCCGACCCCTGGAGGAAATACTCGAGAGGCTCGATCTCCAGCATCGCGAGTTCACCGAATACCTCAACACCGAAGACATCGATGACTGGGACAAGGCGTTTTACGAGGTGAAGGGGCATGATTTCAAGCTGTCCAAACGGGCCCTGGTCTGGCACGTGGTTGAACACCAGGCCCGGCACCGCGGGCAGATTTTCATGCTGATGCGGATGCAGGGACTAGAGGTGCCCCATGTCTAAGGCCAAGACGATCCTGGTTACCAACGATGACGGCTACTTTTCGGACGGCATAAACACGCTGTTCAGAGCTCTCGAGAAAAAGGCCGAGGTCTATATGGTGGCCCCCGACCGGGAACAGTCGGCGGCCTCGCATTCGCTCACCCTGAACCGTCCGCTCCGTTTGCACCAGTTGGACAAGCGCCGCTTTACCACTGACGGAACGCCGACCGATTGCGTGATGCTGGCGGTTCACATGCTTTTCAAGGACGAAAGGCCGGATATGATAATCTCCGGCATCAATCATGGGGCCAATATGGGCGATGATGTAACGTACTCGGGGACTGTCGCCGCGGCCATCGAGGGCTCGATTCTCGGCATCCCTTCGATGGCGGTCTCGATAGCGCAGTTTGAACCGGGCATGTCATTGACCAACGCCGCCCGGTTTATAACCCGTCTGGTCGTGGCCTATGACCAACTCGCTTTGTCGCCGGCGACGTTTCTCAACATCAATCTGCCACACAACAACGGGAAGCCTTATGACAAATATGAGTTTACGTGCCTGGGGTTCAGGCATTACCGAGATATTATTATTCACAAAACGGACCCAAGAGGGAAGCCCTATTACTGGATCGGCGGCCAGGCGAAGTGGAAAGCCCTTGAAGGCTCCGACTTTGATGCCGTCGAAAGAGGGGCGGTTTCGATAACGCCTCTCCAGCTCAGTTTCACCGATACCCAGAGTCTGGCCCGGTTAAAGGTGGCCCGGTTAAAAGTCTGACGGAATCGGCCGATGGGTTAAAGTATGTGCCGGATATCCCGTACGCCGGTGGAGAGATGGGGAGAGAGGGCGGCCGCGGGTTGCAGCCGGATAAATCTGTTGACATCGCTGAAAAAATGGGTATCATGGTAGACCGAAGCTCGTAAATCGGGGCGTGGCGCAGTTTGGTAGCGCGCTTGGTTCGGGACTAAGAGGTCGCTGGTTCAAATCCAGTCGCCCCGATTTTTTCCTCGCTCTTTGTTTTTGCTTAGCAATGTTGACGTCTTAATATTCTTTATACCGATAGCTGAGAAAGGATAAAGGTAATGTCGGTCGACAGAAAGCCAGTAATTGCGGTAATCGGCGCCGGCAAGTGCTCGAAGAAGCTGCGGGATATGGCTGCGGCGGTGGGAAAGTACGTGGCCGAGCACGATGGCGTCATTGTGTGCGGCGGTTTGGGGGGAATAATGGAAGGAGCCGCCAAGGGCGCAAAGGAGGCTGGCGGGGTAACGGTCGGTATCTTGCCTACTGACAATAAAGGGGACGCCAACGAGTTTATCGATTTCGTCATTCCCACGGGGTTCGGTGAAGCCAGGAACATCATGGTAATTCGGGCGGCCGATGCCGTCATTGCCTTCCCGGGTAAGTACGGGACCTTGACGGAAATGGCCTTTGCCCTCCACGCGGGCAAACCCGTCATATCCGTAAATGCCTGGCGTCTGGGTGACGAAATTATCCATGTCGAGGATCCGACTGAAGCCGCTCGACTGGCGATGAAACACGCCAGAGGGGAGAAGTGAATCCGGCTTCTGCCACGATTAAAATCAGTGGAAGAGTACAGGGGGTTGGTTTTCGTTATTTCTGCTACCGCCGTGGCGCCGCCTGCGGCCTGGCCGGGTGGGTCAGGAACGACCCTGACGGTGCTGTGTCCATACTGGTCGAGGGCGACCGGGCGGACATAGAGAAATATCTCGAAGAATTGAAAGCCGGCCCGCCGGCGGCGGTGGTTGCCGACGTCGACGTCAACTGGCGGGAATTCTCCGGTCAACACTCCAGTTTTGAAATCCTCATGTAACCAGGTTAAAAGAGAACTATGGAAGATTTGAAGCAGTATATCCGAGCCGTGCCCGATTTTCCGAAGCCAGGCATCAATTTCTATGATATCACCACCCTGCTGCAAGATCCGGTCGGATTCAAGGCGGCCATTGACCGTATGGAAGAGTTCGCCAGATCCAAAGGCGCGGAAAAAATCATCTCGATTGAGTCCCGCGGGTTCATATTTGGCGCTGTTCTGGCTGACAGGCTGGGAATCGGTGTCACTATGGCCCGGAAGCCCGGCAAACTGCCCTACAAGACCATATCCGAAAAATATGATCTTGAGTATGGTTCGGCCACGCTGGAGTTGCACACGGACGCCGTCAGACCGGGCGAGAGAGTTGTCATCGTCGACGATCTCATCGCCACCGGGGGGACTCTCAGGGCGGTCTGCAATATGGTCGAGAAACTGGGTGGCCGGGTGGCGGGAATTTCGGCTGTGATTGATCTGTCCTTTCTGCCCTGGCGGGAGAAGCTCCAGGCTTATGACGTCGACTATCTGGTTTCATTCGACTCCGAATAATCACGGCGGGCCGGGCCGGTTTCGCATTTGATTGCTTGACACGCTTTGCGCGGAGTATAATTTATTGGTCTGTACGCGATTAAGAGGTAATGCCCCCGTAGCTCAGTTGGATAGAGCGACGGTTTCCTAAACCGCAGGTCGCAGGTTCAATTCCTGCCGGGGGTACAAAATCAGTGTTGAAAGCCGCGTTTTTGTTTGAACATAATCGTCCTCAACCAAGTCTTTTACAAGTAAGGAGATAGAGGCAAATAATTCGCCGAATTCGTTTGACAGCGAAAGCCACATGGCATATATTTGCTTCTTGTTTAACAACGGGTATTAGTTCTGTGTGATGGGCAAAGAATGTTTTTTCAAGGAGTTATTAGGATGAAGCGGTCCTTCTTGGGAATCCTTGCAGTTATAGTCTTTTCAGCCGTGTCTGCATCCGGGCAGACTTTCTTTGAGTCGGGTCAGTCCTTCGAGACGTTTTATTTGAACTTTATGGGCGGTGGGGCCCGGGCCGAAGGGATGGGCAGCGCCTTTTTGGGTGTTGCTGACGATGTTACCGGCGGGACCTGGAATCCGGCCGGTATTTTCGAGATCGAGAAACCCATCCTGGGCTTCAGTTATGGCTCGCTCGTCCCCCGGGGCAAGACTGAGGCTGCGGTGATGATACTCGGAGACACCTTCTCTAAGGCGAAGAATCATGCCGGTTTTATCGACGGAGTGTCGTCGCTCAACTTTGTCGCGCCTTTGCGTATCAAGGGTCATCAATTTGTCGGTTCGTTCTCGTACGTGAGAAACTATGACGAGTTTCAGGAAGTGGACTGGGCCTACGAAGTGCCATTCGTTACCACCGTTATCGACAATGTCGGCGCGATTGTTCTTGACACTCTGACACGCGAGTTTCAGGTCAACTCGCTGCTTGACGGCGGCATGAACGCGGTCAACTTCGCCGTTGGAACCAGAGTCTATAAGAACCTGTCGTTTGGCGTCGGAGCCAACATTTACACGGGCAAGACTGTCCGCGATCAGAGCACTTATGCTGTAGTCAGAAACACCACCGTCGATTACTTCACATACCAGAGCGGTGATTGGGAGATAGTGCAAAATGCCATCGACACCAATAAGTTCTCCGGAGTCAATTTTAATATCGGCTTTAAGCTGAACGGTGATAAGTTCGATGCCGGGTTGCTGGTGAGAACGCCGTTTTCACTGGAAGTTAAGACGGGCAGGTCGATTTACAATTTCAACATCGTCAACGGCCTGATTGAGAGTAACGGCACCGACACGACGTTCTTCGACGACTTAGTTACCAGGTACGAGATGCCGCTGATGATCGGTTTTGGTGCCGGCTTCAAGGCGAGCGAGAATCTCTTGCTGGCCCTCGACATGGAGTATCGCGGTTTCAGCTCCACCAAGATCAAATTCCGCGATAGCCTGGTGATCGATCCGGGCGGCGACAACAAGGAATTCCTGACCGAGTACGATCCCGACTATAATAGTGTTATTCTGGTCCATCTCGGCGGTGAGTATAAGAAGGTGACGAGTATCGGGACTTTTCCCCTTCGGTTAGGGCTCCGATACGAACCGCTGCCTGCTCCGAGTATGGATATCAACTTCGATGAATCGACTCCGGTTGCATACAGCCTGTCGCTGGGCACGGGAATTCACTGGGAGCAGATTCACTTCGACTGGGCGTACACCTACACGACCATTAACAAGGATGTAAATGCCCTGGGAGAGGGATTCTTTGAGTTGAAGAACCGAAATCACCATCTGAACATGTCGTTTACCGGTTATTTCTAGTGGGGCCCGAACGGAGTATAACAGGATCTTAAGGCGATTTGATTTTCAGGTCGGGCGGCATTAACCTGTCGCCCGACTTTGCCGATACCGCAATTGGCCGGGCCAATTGTCTTACGGGAGAATAGAATGTATAACAAGGTCAAGTTAACAAAACGCCAGATAAAAGAAGATAAGTTCACCACGTTCATGCTCAGTTCCAAGCAGCAGGTGCTGGAGAACTGGCAGTACATTGTCATGGGGGTTATCGTCGTTGTGCTGGTGGTTGTGGCCGTGGTCTATTACCTTGATTCGCGGGCCACCAGGACGCTTGAGTCCGGGCTGAATTATAACCGGGCCGTCCAGGAGTATCGCAACGGCCAGAACCAGGTGGCGATAGCCTCTCTTTCCCAGATTCTCGAGAAGTACAGCGGCGAAAGCGTGGAGGGTCAGGCCACCTTCATGCTTGGAAAAGTCAACTATGAGTTGCGCAATTACGTGGAGGCTATCCGCTACTACGAGATGTACCTGGCGAAGTTCAAGGACAGGCCGTTCGTCCGTTGCGCCGCCCTTGCCGGAGTCGGCGCCGCCTATGAGAACCAGGCCAGCTTTTTGCAGGCGGCTGACGCCTTTGCCCGAGCCTACGAAGAAGATCCCGAGAGTCCCCTGGCCGGGGATTACCTGGCGGCGGTTGTGCGCAACTACCTCCAGCTGGGTGATATTGATAAAGCGAAAGTTCATCTCGACCTGCTCGAAAAAGACTTCGGCGACACGGATGTAGCCAGAAGGGCCGTCCGCCTGTTCAGCGAGAAGACCCAGGGCTGAGCTACCTCTAGATAAGAGGCACAATCTTTGTCGGATTCAAGACCGCTGAGGCTGGCGATTCTCTGGCACATGCACCAGCCCGATTATCAGGAACCCAACACCAATAAGATGGTTATGCCCTGGGTGCGTCTGCACGCCGTCAAAGACTATCTTGATATGCCGTTGATGTCGGCCCGTTTTGAAAACGTTCGGACGACGTTTAACCTGGTACCGTCACTGCTGGATCAGTTCGATGCTTATATGAACGGAGCCACGGACCCGCATCTGGAGCTTTCGCGCATGAATGCCGAGCACCTTACGGAGTTGCAGAGACGGGAGATTCTCAGCAGTTTCTTCGAAGCCAACCCGGCTAATATGATCAGGCCGTTTCCCCGTTATCACGAGCTATACCGGAAGGTGAAGACCGGCTCGGACAATGAAATCGTTCCCGCCCTGTTCACCTCGTCCGAACTGCGCGATTTGCAGGTGTGGTCCAATCTCGTCTGGACGGACCCGATGTTTCGCGGCGGGGAGCCGATTAAAGCCCTTTTTGCCAAAGGCAAGAACTTCTCCGAAGAGGATAAACAACGCCTGCTCGACTGGCAGCTCGATCTCATCAGGCGGGTCGCGGCTACTTATGTCGAGTTGTTTCGAGAGGGCCGGATCGACGTATCCTTTACGCCCTACTATCATCCGATCCTGCCGTTGCTATGCGACACCGACGTCGCCAGGGAGGCTCTTCCCAAGATCGACCTTCCCCAGCGACGTTTCCGCCATCCCGAGGATGCCGAAAATCAGATTGAAATGTCGATGAAGAAATTCGAGACTCTGTTCGGCCGCAAGATGGCGGGTATGTGGCCCTCGGAGGGTTCAGTCTCCGAGGAAGTGGCCGCAATCTGTATCAGAAAGGGCATCCGGTGGATTGCCACCGATGAAGATATACTTTTCAATTCTCTTACGAAATCCGGGCTGGATCGCAAGGCCAATCCGCTGCATACCGTATATGACTACGGCCCCGGCATCAGGATACTCTTCCGCGACCGAGCTCTGTCCGACCGGATAGGCTTTGTCTATTCCGGTTGGCCGGCCGACAGGGCTGTCGCCGATTTTGTTTCTCATCTGAAAGACCTGCGTCGCCTTCTCCTTGACCGTATCGATGATGTCGTGGTCCCGGTTATTCTCGACGGCGAGAATGCCTGGGAGTATTTCCCGGATGACGGCCGCGAGTTCCTGCAGGCCTTTTATCAGGCTTTGAACGACGACCCGGAGATTAAGACGGTGACCGTGACGGAGGCGGCCGAAACGGCGAAGGCCCGCCCCCTCAGTGCTCTTTTTGCCGGGTCCTGGATAAACCACGATTTCAGAATCTGGATCGGCCATGCCGAGGACAACGCGGCCTGGGACCTGTTGAGCAAGACGCGAGAAGCGCTGGTCTCTTTCGAGCGGGAGCATCCGGAGTACAGTGCCGCGGCTATCGAAAAGGCGTGGAGACAGGTTTACAAGGCCGAGGGGTCTGACTGGTGCTGGTGGTATGGCGACGAGCATCGGGGCCCGCACAACCAGAAGTTCGACAGTATCTACCGCCGCCACCTGATTTCGGTTTACGAGCTTCTGGGTCTCGAGGCGCCATTGGAGTTGCTGAACGCGATTTATCAGAGTGGCGCCGGGCTGAAAGCGGTCCTGCCCGACGCGTTGCTCACCCCGGAAATAGACGGCCGGCTGACCCACTTCTACGAGTGGACCGGCTCGGGCTATTTTGACTGTCTAAAAGCCGGCGGTTCCATGCACCGCATGGAGCGGCACATCTCGACAGTGTACTTTGCCTATGACCACGAGCGGGTTTATATTCGACTTGACTTGGTGGATAAGAAAGCCATAGAATTACTCAATAAGGGCCGGTTAGTGATTACCTTCTTTACTCCCAAGAGGCTCGAGATAGAGCTTTCTCCGGGCAGGGACGGGGCGTCGGGAAAGAGCACAGAAGGTTATCATTACTGCCTTCGCGATATCCTGGAATTTGCGGTTGACAGGCAGGTGCTATGGCCCGATGGATTCGGTCCGCTGGGGTTTACGGTGACTCTGTACGAAGGTGACAAGAGGATAGAGAGCTGGCCTGAAAACGAGCCGATCCGGTTCGAGGTGGCGCAGAAGGACCGCGAGCTTTTCTGGCCATCATAATTGTCAAAGAATCGAATTTCGGGAGGAAACGTGACCGATTCGTTCTTCAAAAACGACCCTGATCAAAAGCCCTCGGAGCACATACCTGATCTCGACGGCGAGAGCAGCGGGGCCTCTTCGCAGAACACTGACAGTCGGGAGAGTTTTGCGACGCAGGAGGGACGCATGGCGGCGATCATATCGTACATTCCGCTTCTCTGTTTCATTCCGCTGCTGAGCATGAAAGACAACAAAGAGGCGCATTTCCATGCGCGGCAGGGGGTGCTCCTGTTCTTGATCGAGGTAGTCGCCGCCATATTTCTGATTGACAGCATATCCAACTTTGTCTTCAAAGGGATTCTTCTGATTGCGGTGGCCCTTTCCATCGTCGGCATTTACTTCGCGCTCCAGGGGAAGAACTACAAGTTGCCCATAATTGGAGACCTGGCCGATAAGACCAAGCTATAGCGGTCAAATGAGAAACGGCGTCCACATTTTAGCAGTTGTCGTCCTGTGCCTGATCGCGTGCGCCACAACCGGTCCCGGCGGCAAGAAATCGTTCATCCTGATTCCGAGCAGCCAGGAAGTAAGTATCGGGGCCGGGATGGCCAACCAGATCCAGAACACG
>JAOUEU010000269.1 GCA_029858555.1 Candidatus Zixiibacteriota bacterium | reverse complement strand
CCAGCACCATCAGCCGCGACTGCTGGCGCTTGCTGGCCGGGAATTGCGCGACCAGTTCAGGCGGCAGATGATAGTCGAACAGGGCGATATCCATGGGGAGTATTATAGCGAATGGGTGTGAGATTGTCACTAATATCCGGGATACCGTCGTTGCGCATGCCCGGTTGTTTAATATCATCGTTGACATCAAGAAGGAGATATGGCATGTTAGGATGCCCTTCGGGTTCTCAAGGACTGGGCCCCCACTACACCCGTATCGCCGGGTGTAAGGAGAGAACGTTACATGGAAAGCAGCCATCACAGCGAATACGGCAAAATCGAGACCATCCTGATCAAGCGGCCCGAAGATGCGTTTGTCAGCCGGGAGAACATCGACGCCCAGTGGCAGCCGCTCAACTACTCGGCCGCGCCGGATTTTGACAAGGCCGTCGCGGAGTATGACAATTTCGTCAGCCTGCTCGAGCGGGTGGTGCCGGACGTGCTGTACCTTCCCCGCAACGACAGGCTCGGCCTTGATTCCATCTACGCCCGGGACGCCCTCATCGCCACCAAGAAGGGGATTGTTCTGTGCAATATGGGCAAGGAGGCCCGGCAGGGCGAGCCGGAAGCGGCCGCGGAATACCTGGCCGACGAGGGGTTTCCGAAGCTGGGAGCAATTACCGGCGAAGGTCGTCTAGAGGGTGGCGATCTCATCTGGCTGGATGACCGGACGCTGGCGGTCGGACGCGGCTACCGCACCAACGACGAAGGTATCCGGCAGCTGGCGGCGTTGACGGCGGCTCTGGTCGATGAGTTGATGGTGGTGCCCCTGCCGCACTGGAACGGCCCGGCGGGAGTTTTTCACCTGATGTCGATGATAAGCCCGGTGGATGCCGACCTGGCGGTGGTCTACCCGCGCTTGCTGCCGATTCCGTTTCGCGAATGGCTCGTTGGGCGAGGCATGAAGTTCGTGGAAGTGCCCGACGAAGAATACCCGACCATGGCCTGTAATGTCCTGGCGCTGGCTCCCCGCAAGTGCCTGATGCTGTCGGGTAACGCGCTGACCAAAAAGCGGCTCGAGGCGGCCGGGGCCGAGGTCTGGGAATACGACGGCTTCGAAATCTCGCGCAAGGGCGCCGGAGGTCCCACCTGCCTGACCCGTCCGCTGATTCGACTGGCCTGACCAGAGCGGTCACAGACCGCCTTATTATCCTCCTGACCTTCGCGACTGCGGACGCTGGCTCCGCGCCCCGGGAATGTGATGGCAGTTCCGGGAAACAGCTTACTTCCTGAAAAGATTAAGAATAATTGACAAAATCACTGAGATGACTATGCAGGTGACAATGGGGAAGTAAATGCGGGTATGGCCGCTTCGGAAGGAGATATCGCCGGGGAGTTTGCCCAAAAACGGAATGCGGTCAAAAAACAGAAGCACCATACCTACGACGATGATAACCGCCCCAAGAACTATCAGCGCTTTTCCGAATTGCGGTAACATGTTATTTGAAGACAGTCATTAAAAGACCCGGCGCTTTGAAGGCTTTGCAGCTACGGGCCGAATACCGTCAGGCGGTCGATCCAGATTTGAGTCAGAGATTTCTGTTCGGAAGTCAAATCGCCGGGGAGCGGCTCACCCTTCAGGTGGCACTCGAGCGCGTCGAGAGCCTTACGGGTGTCGTCGACCGTCAGGACTTCCCCGGTATTTTCCTTGAGTTTGTCGCGGAACCTGACGGTCTCCGATATCAGAATCGATATGGTGCCGGTGGGGTCGTTCTGCCCTTCGAGAATAGCCAGCCCCAGGGAGTTCATGATGAGTCTCAGTTCGTCGTCGGACATCAGAACAGCTTCTCCTGTTCGCCGCCGGCCGGTTTCAGACCGAGATGGGCGGCGGCCTCGGCCGAGGCCATGCGGCCCTGCCGGGTCCGCTTGATGAACCCGATTTTCAATAGATACGGCTCAACCATATCCACGAGAGTATCGATTTCTTCGTTAAGAGTGGCCCCCAGAGCTTCAATCCCGACCGGGCCGCCCTTGTAATATTCAATCACTATCTTGAGCAGTTTGCGGTCCAGGTCATCAAGACCCCTCTCGTCGACGCCTTCGGCATCCAGGGCCCTGGCGGAAATTTCGGCGGTGATCGTACCATCGCCCTTGACATCAGCGTAATCCCGGACACGGCGCAGCAGGCGGTTGGCAATTCGGGGGGTTCCGCGCGCTCTTGAGGCAATCGTCCGGGCGGCCTCGGTGTCGATACGGCTTTCCAGAAGCCCGGCCGAGCGCAGGATTATCTCCTGCAAGTCCTCGGGCGGGTAGAAGTCAATGTGATAGTATATCCCGAAGCGGTCTCTCAGGGGCGCTGACAACATGCCCGCCCGGGTGGTGGCGCCCACCATCGTGAAGCGTTTCAGTGGCACGTTTATGACCTTGGCGAAAGCTCCCTTGTCGACCACGAAATCAACCTTGAAATCCTCCATGGCCGGGTACAAAAACTCTTCGATCACCGGCGAAAGGCGGTGAATCTCATCGATAAAGAGAATATCGCCTTCCTTAAGGTTGGTCAGAATGCCCATCAAATCGCCCGAGCGCTTCAAGGCCGGACCGGCGGTGGCGTAGACTTTGGCATCCATTTCATTGGCGATAATATGCGCCAGGGTGGTTTTGCCCAGACCGGGAGGTCCGTAGAAGAGGATGTGCTCGACCGCTTCGCGGCGCGCTTTGGCGGCATTAAGCGTTACTTCAAGTTTTTCGCGTAACTCTTTTTGTCCTATATACTCACGAAGAGTTTGCGGCCGCAGCGATAGCTGCGTCGATTCTTCATCGGAATTGAGCGATGATCCTGTTACAACTCTGTCTCGCACGGTCGGGCCTGGCCTTTGGAACTGGTGTTATTCTTTACACGCCGGGTTGAAGCTCGTTGCGGAAAATGAACGATATCAACTCCTCGACTTCTTTCACTTTCGGGTTCTTCTTCATAGCCGAGCGCACCATCTCTTCGGCTTCGTGCTGTTTGTACTGAAGCTGAATGAGCACCTCGACGGCTTCCTTTTCAAAGGGCTGGGGTGGCCGGGTCGAATCCTTTTTGGACAAGGCTTCAGTAGTGCGCGAAAGGGCGAATTTGGCCGTCTTGCCGTTGAGTTCGGCAATAATCTTTTCGGCCAGCCTCCCGCCTACTCCCGGCAGACGGCTGAGCGTTCCCGGGTCCTTGGTCTCGATGGCGGTCGCGATCTCTCTGATGGGCAACACCAGGCACTTCAGCGCCTTCTTGACACCCAGTCCCGGCACCTGCGTGAACAGGGAGAAAAACTCTTTGTCGATGGGGTCGGTGAATCCGACTAACTTGGGATAGTGATTGGATTTCTTGTCGCCGGCCTCGATATAGTAAATGGTTTCAAAGGTCACTTCCTGCCCGGTCCGCCCGTTTTCTTTAAGACGCTCGGCCAGACCCGACGGCACCATGACTTCGTAATACACGCCGCCGTTCTCCACCAGAACGTAAGAATCCGTAACACGGCTGAGATTGCCGCGTATTCTGCTGATCATACTTCGATAGCCTCGCTGCTCTGCACACTGCGGCCGTGGCATAAGGCCACCGCCAGGGCATCGGCCACATCGGGTGGTTCCGGAACCTCGGCCAGGCCGAGGCTGGTAGTAATCATGAGCTGCATCTGCCGCTTGGAAGCCCGGCCGTTGCCGGTGAGCGATTTTTTTATCCTGGTCGACGAGTAAGGGTAAATCGGCACACCGATCTCGGCGGCCTTCAAAAACACCACGCCTCGCGCGTGCCCCATGATTATGGCCGTCTTCGGATGGCCGTAATGCGAGTACAATTCTTCCACCGCCACGACATCAGGCTCGAACTGCCCGATGATGTTATCCAACTCCTGGGATATCTCGAGCAGTCTTTCGGCCATACTCCTTTTGCCGTCGGAGCGCAGGACGCCGGCCTCCACCACCCGGAAGTCACCGTCTCCTTCTTCGAGTATCCCATATCCGGTAGCGTTCAGACCCGGGTCTATACCAAGAATCCTCATATGACATAAATACGGTCACGTGCCTTAAATATCAACTAAAAAGGGTGTCCGCAGGACTAATGTGACTACCCGGTGGAGGGCGGAATGCAACCGACCCCGGGTACAACTCGTATAAGGCCAATACAGTTCCCCCGAGAAGATTGTCCTTGTAAATCCGCGGGTGGTGCAATATCGTGCTGGTCACAGACATCAGGAAGTAGCAGGACAACGTGACGAGACCGACGCGACTACTCAACCGTAATTTCTTTCTGCTGTGG
>JAOUEU010000268.1 GCA_029858555.1 Candidatus Zixiibacteriota bacterium | reverse complement strand
TATCGTGCCCGCCCGATCTCGGAGGTCGATCATCCCCGTTTGTACCGGGTGGTCAACCGCGTGGCGACCCAGGCCGTGATGCCTGTGCCAAAAGTCTACATAATCCGATCCAAGGCGCCCAATGCTTTTGCAACCGGTCGGAACGCCGATCACGCCGCTGTTGCCGCGACCGAAGGCTTACTCCAGATTTTGAGCGAAGAGGAGTTGGAGGGGGTCATGGGGCATGAAGTGGCTCACATTCTGAACCGCGATATGCTCATCGGTACTATTACCGCCACCTTTGCCGGGGCCATTGGCCTTCTGGCCTACATCGTCCGTTGGGGAGCGTTTTTTGGAGGTTACGGCTACGGCCGAGACGCCCACCGAGGAGGTGGTATCGGCCAGCTTCTGGCGGCGCTGGTTGCTCCCCTGGCCGCTGTGATTATACAGGCGGCCATCTCGCGGCAGCGCGAGTACAAGGCCGATGCCCAGGGGGGCTCTTTGACCGGCAAGTATCTCGCCCTGGCCTCGGCCCTGGACAAAATCCACAAGGCCCCCACCAGATTCGCCATCGAACAGCACCCCTCGACCGCTCATCTGATGATTGCCAACCCCCTTTCGCGAAGGAGTTTCTCCTCGCTGTTTTCGACTCATCCGCCGGTCGAAAAGCGGATCGCAAGGCTTGAAAAACTTAGTCAGCAATCGATATATAGCGGCTATGCGTGAGAACTGCCAAAATGAAGGCCCGGTCACGCCTCGAACCATCTGGCATGATGTCATAAAATGGATACCTCGCTGATAATCGAAATACTGGCTATTGTTCTGCTGATTCTGGCCAACGGCTTTTTTGCCCTTTCTGAATTCTCGGTTATCGCCAGCCGCAAGAGTCGGTTGAGACAGAAGATTGACGAGGGCAAAAAGGGCGCTGCCGCCGCAGAAAGACTCCACACTGACCCGGACAAGTTTCTGGCCACCATCCAGGTGGGCATCACGCTCGTCGGCACCGTGGCCGGTGTTTTCGGTGGCGCCACCTTGGTCAGCAAACTGCAGGCATATCTGGAGGGCACTTCAATCGGAATCATCGCGCAGACCGCCGCCGGCATCTCCGTCGCCATCATCGCTATTGCCATCACCGTGACGGCCGTCGTGCTCGGGGAATTGGTGCCGAAATTCGTGGCGCTCTCTCACCCCGAAAGATTCGCCCGTTACGTCGCCCACCCCATCAATCTGTTTATCCGGGTGACGGCGCCCTTTTCGTTTGTGCTGAGTTCGGCGGCCAACCTCATTGTCCGCCTGCTCGGAGTGAAGAAAGAAATTCCCCGGCCGCTGATTACTGAAGAAGAGATCAGCCACATGATTTTCGAAGGCAGGGAAAAAGGCATCTTCGACGCCACCGAAGAGAAACTGATTAAGTCGGTCTTCGATTTTGCCGATTCCAACGTCAGCCGGGCTATGACTCCACGCACCGACGTTGTGGGTATTGACATTAACGCCTCACAGAACGAAATCACTCAGGTCATCATCGATGAAGGGTACAGCCGCTACCCGGTCTACGAGGGCGATCTGGACAATATCGTCGGTATCCTGTACACCAAGGACATCATCCTGCAGAAGATGAATCCGGAACTCATCATCCTGAGAGATATGATTCGCAAACCTACCTTTGTCCCTGACTCGATGCCCCTCGCCAGACTGCTCAACGAGTTTCAGAGAAAGAAACATCACATTGCCGTGGTCCTCGACGAATACGGCGGGACGGCCGGGATTATCACTCTTGAGGATATCCTGGAAGAACTGGTGGGTGAGATTCGAGATGAATATGACGAGGAACAAATGCCGCTGGTAAAGCATTCTGAAACCGTGGCCTATGCCGACGGTTCAGTCTGGCCGGGTGACATAAACAAGTTGATGGACAGTAAACTGCCCGAAGATGAAGTCGATGCGCTGGCCGGTCTGGTGATCGACACTCTCGGCAGATTGCCCGCCAAGAACGAGGAAATAGTTATCGCTGACATGAAGATTACAATACTCGAACAGGAAGAAAACCGCCTGACAAGGCTGAAGCTGGAAAAGATTACCGGGAATTCCGCAAACGGCAAAGGATAATCACGGACGCATGGTTAAATTGATGACAGCTCCACTGAGATGGCTACGTTCGCTGTACGACTGGGTGCTCAAGTGGAGCGAATCCCCTCACAGCCTGACGGCGCTTTTTTTTCTGTCGCTGGCCGAAGCTTCATTTTTCCCGATACCGCCGGATGCCCTGCTGATAGCCCTCTGCATGGGCGCCTACCGGCGCTGGTACCGCTTTGCGCTGGTTTGCTCGCTGGGCTCGGTCGTCGGCGGATGCCTGGGTTACCTGATCGGTTATGGCGCCTTCGAGCTGGTCGGGCAGAAAATCGTCGCTTTCACCGCCACCCTTTCCGGCACCACCCCCGAAGAGCTGCTCGCCCAGGCCCGCTACTGGTTTAACGAAAAGGAATTGGCGGGTATGAACGTCGGTGTCTGGGCCGTCGGCATTGCGGGTTTCACGCCCATTCCGTATAAAGTCTTCACGATTGCCGCCGGCTTTTTCGAGATGCATTTCTTCCCTTTCCTTATCGCCTCGGCCGTCAGCCGTTCCCTTCGGTTCTTCGCCGTGGCCGGGCTGATAGGCATGCTCTACAAAAAACACGGCGTCAAAATCGGCGTCTTTATCGACAGGTACTTCAACAGCCTGGCTATTGCCTTCGTGGTGCTGTTAATCCTGGGCTTTATGATTTTGAAAGTGCTATAGGGGCTTGACCGTTAACGCCGACATCACGGAGAAGTTGCCCGCCGGCGGGGCCGGTCGGAATTGGCAAATACTTGCTTTAACATGAATTCCCACGGGTTACGGATTGAAGGATTTTTCCGTTAAATAATAGTATGGCAGAACACTATTCTCATAGTCCGACATCAGGTAAGAAGCTGTTGCTGGCTATCGTTTGCAATGTCGGGATCACGATTGCAGAGTTCGCAGGGGGATTCATCTCCGGCTACCTGGCCCTTATCGCCGACGCGGTGCACAACCTGTCGGACGTGGCCGCCCTGGGACTGGCCTGGCTAGGTGTGAAAGGCTCCCGGCTGCCCGCCACGAAAAAAACGACTTACGGCTTTAAGAGAATTGAAGTGATGACAGCCTTCATCTCGGCGGTGTCACTGGTGGTGATAGCCATATTTATTCTCAGGGAGGCTTACGAGCGCTTTATTGACCCGCGCGTTATTTCCCAACCCGTTGTCTTTCTGACCGTCGCCTGTATCGGCCTGGCAGGCAACATACTCTCAATCTGGATACTGCATTCGGAAAGGGGCAAATCCCTGAATATGCGGACGGCCTTTCTGCACATGGCCTACGACACAGCGTCGTCAGTGGCCGTCATCGGCGGCGGCGTGGTTATCTTGATCACCGGCTGGGTTGCCATTGATGTCTTCCTGTCCGCCGTGATTGCCTTGATGATTCTCTGGTCATCTTACCTGGTTATAAAGGAAGCTGTTCTGATATTTCTCGAGGCGGTGCCGAAAGGAATTGATTTTGATGCTGTCCTGGAAGCTGTCGAAGATGTCCCCCGGGTGATACGAGTGCATGATCTTCACATCTGGTCGTTGTCGTCCCATGAGGCGGCCCTGTCCTGCCACATTTCCGTTGCCGAAAAGGACTTTCCCGCCGGCCCGGATATAATCGCCCGGGTCAACACGGTGTTGAAAGGGCAGTTCCATATCGGCCATTGTACCATACAGATCGGTCTGGACGACTGCAATTGCCCTGATGTGCTGTGTCGACTCGGCGCCCGCACCAGAAAGGATTAGGGAACATGACACAGGTGGAGTTGGAAATCACTGATCTGGCGTTCGACGGCAAGGCCGTGGCGCTTCTCGACGGCAAAGTAGTCTTTCTCGAGAGCGGCTTGCCGGGAGAGAAAGTCCGGGCGGAAATCACTGACTCCAAACCTCGCTACAACCGGGCTCGCCTGCTCGAGGTTATTACGCCATCGCCCGACCGCGTGTCGGCGAAATGCGGCCACTTTGAATCGTGCGGAGGTTGTACCTGGCAGGATCTCTTATACCATAAGCAATTGGAATACAAAAAAAAACAGGTCACGGACTGCCTTGAAAGGATCGGCGGCCTGAAAAACGTCAGCATACGAGATACCATAGGTTCAGCCGAGCAGTTTTTCTATCGCAACAAGATGGAGTTTTCATTTCATACCACCGAAGACGGCGGCTTTACCCTCGGCCTGCATCGACGCGGCGCCTTTGATGATATCTTTGATCTCGATAGATGTTATCTGTTGT
>JAOUEU010000267.1 GCA_029858555.1 Candidatus Zixiibacteriota bacterium | reverse complement strand
ATCAACCGTATAGGCTCCCCATGACGGCCGCCTGACGCGCGTGCCGTCGATGAGGGCATACGACGCTGTCCCGATTACACCGCTGGCGGTCGGCTCGCCGATGACTTTCCCCAGCTTCAACTGCCGAAACCCCTCGGAAAATATCTCGGAATTAGAGGCCGAATAGTCGTTCGTCAGAAGCGTCATTGGCTTCTCGTATGCTTTCGAGCGCGTCTTGTTCTCCGACGCCGGCGGAAATCCCCGGAAATCACGCATCATAAACGGCTCCCGCACCAGCATCCCCAGAAGATGCACCGCAATGCTCCCGCCGAAATTATTGCGCACGTCGATAATGAGCGCTTCCTTCTTCTCGGCTATCGACACCAGCTCGTGCCGGAACTGCTCCAGGCACCGCCGGTTCATACTCTCGATATGCAGATACGCCAGGCGTCCCCCGGAAAGCGAATCCACCAGCCGCCGCCGTTCGTCCACCCAATCCAGGTACTGCAGCTCTTCGAGCACCGTACTGGACACCGGCTTGAGCTCCACCGCGCGCTCCTCACCGCCGGCCTCGTCGCTGACCGTCACATCGAGCCGCTTGCCTTCCGTCCCCGCCAGCAACTGGTTGGCATTGAAATCTCTCGTAACCGCCCTGCCACCGATCTTTTTGATAAACTGCCCCGCCTTGATTCCGGCCATATCCGCCGGCGAATCGGCGAAGACTTTTTTGACCCGATACACACCCTCCTGGTCGACAGCGGCATAGTCAAGCTCCCATCCCGGCTCCCCGGTCAGGACTCCCTCAACCGGCTTGGGGTCCCTCGAGTAAATACTCAGGTGCGAGGCTCTCAGCTCCCCCATCAACTCGTGCGCCAGGTTGCGAAACTCCTCGTCGGTGCGAAGATGCGCCAGCGCCGGCTCGTATTTCTCGCGAGCCGCCTTCCAGTCCGCCCCATGGAACGTCGTGTCATAAAAATAGCTGTTGAGCATCTGCCAGGTTTCATGGAACTTCTGCGCCTGATTCTGGCGCATGTCGATTTCCATCGACGCCTCGAACGACAGCGTCTCCACCTTCTCCTTGCCCGTATCCAGCCGCCGAATCTTGCCATCCTCGAGATAGAACAGAAGCTTCGAATCCGCCGTCATACACAGGTAACTCTTGTCCTTCCCCGAATGCGTCAACTGCTTCAAATCCGGGTCCTCATCATCGGCATTGACCGACCATATCTCCGGCTTGCCCAGTATCGAGGCCACGAAATAGTATTTCTTGCCGTCCTGTGACAGCACCGGGTCCTCGCTCGATGCTTCCAGCTCGAACGCCTTGACCCGCCGCGTCTCTATCCGCTGCAGGTCAATCGTAACCGGCGTGGGCTCTTTTTTCTCCTTGTCACCCTCTTTTTTCTCCTTGTCACCCTCTTTCTTCTCCTTGTCGCCCTCCTTCTTCTCTTCTTTGGGCTTGTCCATAAAAAGGCTGTCAAACGACGCCTCGACAAACTCCACCGGCTTGGGCATCAGGTCGATTTTGTATGTTTCACCTTTGTCTCCGGAATAATTGCTGAAATACACCTGCTTGCCGTCATGCGAGAAGCGTGGACGGTAATTGTATCCCGAAAACCGCGAGAGGTTGTGCACCGTCCCCTCCAGGTTCACCGCATAGATATCCGTTTCGTATGTCGGCCCCGCCATCGTAAACGCCAGCCATTTGGAATCCTGCGACCAGTCATACTCAATCGTCGGCTCGATCGCCAGATCGAGCATATTCCCCTTGACCCATATCTCCTCTTTGCCGCTTGCCGTCTCCCGCCGCATTATCTTGTCAACGCCCCGGTAAAACGCGATATACTTGCCGTCGGGCGAGACCAGCGGCTTGACCTCGTTCTCCTCCGACTCCGTCAGGCGTTCTTCTTTCAGACTGGTCACATCGGCGGCATAGATGTCGTAGTTGCCGTTGCGGTCCGAGGCATAATAAAGCGTCTTCGAATCGCTCCCCCAGACCGGGAAACGCTCCCGCGCCGCTGTAAACGTCACCCGCTTGCCGCGCTCCGGCTCCTCCGCCGGAAGGACAAACACCTCCCCATGAATCACCGCCGCAATCTTCTTTTCATCCGGCGACAGCGAAAACCACTCCACGTCCTTGTTGAAGGTCTTCTTCTCCACCAGGTTTTGCTTTTCGTCGGTGCTGATACTTATAGCGACTTTTCGCGGCTGCCCGCCGGCCGGGTCCAACACCCACACCTGCATCCCCTGCTCGAACACCAGCATCGTCCCCTGCGGGTTGGAGTTGAGCCACTGCACGCCGTCGCCAACAAACTCGGTCAATGCCACCGGCTCGCCGCCCGATGCCGCCAGTTTCCACACCTGCCCCCAGTCGCCATAGCACGCGACGAAATAGATATCGCCGTTATCGCGGTTCAGAATCGGCCACACTTCGTGGCGCGGGTCACTGGTCAGCCGCCTCGAAGTAAACTCGGCCTGCGAACGGTCCTGAATATAGATATCGGCGTTGCCCGACGACCGCATATCCCGCCGCCACCAGCGCGACTGCCCCGACCCGGTGTTGTACACCAGATACTTGCCGTCAGCCGTAAGGCGGCCGTTGTACTCCTGCTCATAGGCATAGCCGGTGAGTTTGATCGGCATGCCGCCGTCGATGGACACCTTGAATATATCCCGCCAGCCTTCGCGCAACGACGTGAACAGCACGCTGTCCCCGCCCGGAAACCACTCCGATCCCATATCGCCCGCCGAGTGAAACGTAAGCTGCCGCGCTGCTCCACCCGCCACCGGGATAACGAACACGTCATAATTGTTAAAACGCCGCGAACTGAAAAGAATCATGCTCCCATCCGGCGAAAAGTGCGGCCGCACGTCTTCGGCTTCGTGCACCGTCAGCCGCTGCGCTTCGCGGCCGCCGGAAGCCACCGTCCAGATATCCCCCTTATATGTGAACGCGATAGTGCTGCCGTCGGGCGAGAGGGCCGGGTAGCGGGCATAGAGCACTTCTTCCGCGCCGCCTACCGCGGCCAGCGCCACCAGGCCGATTGTCGTTAAAGCTGTCAGGATAAATCTTGTCATGTCGTCTCCATTGCTGCGGTAAATGGGTTAAGACAACAAGTTATGCCGGAAACCACGAGAGTCAACCGAAATCCCCCGCTTATCCGCACCGGAAACGACCTTCCGCCAATCAGCTGTCTGTGCATCCCAGCTTATCGCCGGGGGCCAATAGACCTGTTGACAAAAGAATACCAAACGACTATTGTTAGTAAATCTTGCACCGGCTCGATAATGGGGATTTATCTATGACGCTGTCCATAATAATCATAAGCCTTGCCGCCGTCCTGATTGTTGGCTGGATCCTGTCTGTCAAGAAGGCCGACACGCTAACAAAGAAATACGGCAAAGTGATGGCCCCCCTACTTGCTTCGCTGGCAGCCGTGCTGTTGACATTACTGGGTGTCTACCTGCCGTCTCATTTGTCTGACGCTGCTGAGCGAGAAGACGCCGTGGAACTACTAAACATAGGACGAGAAGATGTTTACCGCACACGCCAGAGTCTGATTTTGTTACACCGGTGGGCAGAACGCATGTTGAGTGAAGGTCAGCCGTATGCGGCCAACATCGCGCGAAACGAGATTCCGTCTCCCCGGGCATTTCTTCGGCTTTTGCAGAACGAAAAAGTCCTGATGTATATGAATGGCGAAATGTGGGAGTCGACTGGAGCTTTCGAGCGGAACTCCACGCGCCTCTTCCGAGAATTGTCGGCGGATTCCCTAGCGGACACGCGAGCGGCTCAGTATATAGCTGCATACGGTGCCGAACTATGGCGGCTTGAGCAGATACTGATTTTGTATATCCAGTGCATGGAGCAGAGGCAGTCGGACTCCGCGTTCTCAAAGCAGAAGCAGGCGATCATAAGACAATGGCTATCGCTGAACAGCGACCCGGAAATAAAAACTAATCCTAATGCACATCCCTGGCTAAAACCTGGCACATAATCTGGGTGCCCCGCCGCCTGGGGCCTGTTAAAAAAATCCCGACAATAGTGATTGCGAGCGACCGACGGAAGCGTGGCAATCTCTTCTTTGAAGCATGGCGACCGAATGAGATCGCCACGTCCGCCTGCGGCGAACTCGCGATGACAGTATCTGGGCTTATCCACCAGTCCGCTCCCAGCCCGGTGCTGCAGTCAAACCTGTCTGGCACCCCATCTGGGTGCCCCGCCGCTCGGGGCTTGTTGAAAAAGTTGTTGTGTTTGAGGGATGGGGATTAATTCTTGGGGGTATGCAATCACGACGTCAGCAGAATCAGGGACGGCTGGTCCTCGTTCCGC
>JAOUEU010000266.1 GCA_029858555.1 Candidatus Zixiibacteriota bacterium | reverse complement strand
CTTGCCTGAATCCCGCTCGCAGCCGGCGGAGAGGTGGGCTGACTGCTGCAGCCAGCCAAGAGAGCCACCAGGCTCAGAATGATTAGAAAGCGAAAAATCTGCATGACATCCTCCAGATATTCACCAATCTGGTTTTCTCTGTAACCGAATATCCTCCGCCCGGGTTGGACATAAACAGGACGTTTAAGGATGCGCGGATATTCAGTTTAATATAGGCAGCAAGGTGAATTTTTTGCAAGTCCTTTCTGACTCAGGGAGCATCGCCGCCGGGCGACCGGAACCTGCTCTCACCGGTAACTCGCTCCGGACGGTACAGGGCGGAATCGGCTTGTGTGCGGGCCTAAGACCTTGGTAGGAACGGCCATGAAAAGCAGGTATACCAGCTGCAGGTTTCCATAAACCGGCCGTGCAACAAACAGTTCCGGGCGGGTGAAGGCTTCCTGCCCATACGCCGGCCACTACCGGTCACGGGCCACGGAAAAGCGGGACAGGCATGGCAAATGGAAATAAGGCAGGGCCGATCAGGATGAAATACTGATAGTTGCCGCGACGAAGTGCTTTAGAAGCGATCCTTTATCCTGAACACACCGGTCCCGACAAACGAATAATGCATCGCTGTCAACAACCGGCGGCCGCCAGGTCCACTATCAGTAGTTCTTGTGCAGTTCCTCGATGGCCGCGACTATTTTGCCCACTGTCGGCAAACAGGCGTTGTCACCGTCAACCCCGTAGGCTACGCGGGCGTCGATAGCCGTCACCAGCTTAACCGGCGCCTCCAGATCAAAGATGCCCTCACCGCCGGTAATAACCGAGGCAATGGTGGCCGCGGCGCCTCCCGGGAAGCGGTCCTCGGTAACCACCAGGACCTTGCCGCACTCCCTGGCCGTCCGGAGAATAGTCTCCTCGTCCATCGGCTTCACCGTACGCAAGTCGACGACGCGCACGTGGATGCCTTTTTCCTTGACGACCTCGGCGGCCTTGCGACACATGTGGAAGGTGGCGCCGTAGGTGACAATACCGATGTCGCTGTAGTCCTCGTTGTACACTCTGGCCACACCAAAGGGAATCAGCTCGTCAATTTCCGGCACCGGTGTTTCGATGGGAATACCCTCCCAGTCACGGCGATTATACAGGGCTACCGACTCGCAGAACAGCACGGGATCGTCACACGCCCAGGCGGTTTTCAGAAGTCCGGCGGCGTCATAGGCGTTGGAGGGTACCACCACCAGAAGCGACGGGATGTTAATCCACGTTCCCAGGTTCCCCTCGGAATGCCAGAAAGCCCCCGCACCCTGCTTGTAGCCGCCGTACGTGGTGCGAATGGTCATCGGCATGCGGAACAGACCCCCCGAGCGCTGGTAGGTGGTGGCGATACGGTCCTTGAGCATCTGGTAGGCCGGCGACATGTAATCCAGGAACTGGATTTCCGGGATGGGCCGCCGCCCCTGGTACACATGACCCGAAGCCCGGCCGAGAATACCGGCCTCATCGAGCGGCGTATTGAAACAACGATGATTGCCGAACTCGCGCTGGAGGTTCTTCGTCACCAGGAAAACACCCCCCTTGCCCTTGAGCTTCGCCTGCTTGTCGACCTCCTCGATCAGGTGACCGGAAAAGTCCGCCACGTCCTCGCCGAACAGCAGCACGTCCTCCGTCAGCATGAACAGGTCGAAAAGAGTGTAGTTGATGGCGAAGCGCATCGTCATCGGGCCGACGTTCTCGGGCAGTTCCGGGGTATTGAAGTAGCCCTTCTTGTGAAATTCGGCATACCTGGCCGCCCGGTCGGTTTTGCAGGCCTTGCGGTACTTCGTCCAGATCTTTTGGGCATCTTCAAAGCTATACGTATACACCAGGCTTTTGATCAACTCGGGGCTCTTACTCTGAAAGCTCGACACCGCCTTCTGAGATTCCCCGGTGACCTCTTTGTCAAGCTCGTCCCAGATTCCGGCAATTTCCCCCGGCGTTATGATGCCGTCCTCGATCAGGGTGTTACTTGACTTAAGGATACAATCGTTGTAGGTGTGCCAGTCCAGTTCCACCGGGTCCATGTAGAACGCCTGGTCGTCCGAGCCCGAATGAGAGCCTTCGCGGGTGGTTTTCACGTTCAGCAGGACCGGTCCTTTTCCGGAGCGTGCGTATTCGACCGCTTCCCGGGCCTTGGCCAGCGAGTCCTTAATATCGGTACCGTCCATCTGCATAATCTTCAGGCCGAAGCGCTGGAAACCCTCGAAGGGCGTGGTCGGGTCGCCCTCCGGAAACTGCTCCTCGACCGACACCGATATCGCCCAGCCGCAATTGTAGATCGCGTATATAGCCCGCGTCTTGTAAAAAGCCGAATAGAACACCGCCCGGGCAAATTCGGCCTCCGAGGTGGAGCCTTCACCAATGCTGCATACCGTGATGGCGTCACTCGGGTAGGCTCCCCCGGGATGGTGCGATTGCTTCGAGATCGGCAGCGGATGTTTGATGGCTTCCGAAAGCCCCGATGCGTCCAGGGCGTGGGCGCCGGTCGGCGATGACTGCGGCAGAATAGCCAGGTCCGGGTAACCCGGATGAGCCGGAATCTGCTGACCCCGATTGGGTCCCCGGCTGTCACCGATGGCCTCCAGCATCTTCCACTCCAGAGTGGATCCACGGTGCAGATCAAAGGCCTTGTTTCGATAATAACCGACCCAGGGATCGTCTTTTCGCAAATACTCGGCAAAGGCTATATCGGCCAGTTCCTTGCCACCGCAGCCGATGAAAAAGCGGTTGTACCCTTTTCGCAAAAGTAGCTTTTCCTCGCGCTCCACCCGCCGGGCCTTGAGCATAGTCACCAGCATGTTGCGAAGCTCTTTGGGCGTTTTCCCGGAATAGGCTTCCAGCGGCTTGTCGGGTTTGGGTTTGGCAGCGGCCTTGTACTCATGTTTTTGGACATGATCGATTATCGCTAAGACATCCAATTCACCTCTCCTTATATTCGAATCGCGTGGATTCCCTGTCTGATGTTTATCGTGTTATAACAGCCTTCCCACAGATATGCTCCCTCAAAATGCGCTATTTTTTCAAAAAACGCAATTCCAAATGCAATATCGGCTGCGGCTCAGCCTGCCTTATTATTATCACTCTCCTGTCCATGTTAGGAGGTGATTTTCCTTGTCTCGCCGCGGCTTTTCCCGTAATATCCGGCATTGGCAAATCCATAAATCGAAAGGACCTTTTGTTATGAAGAAGTCCCGCGCCAAGGCTCCCCGAAGAAAGCCGATTACGGCTGAAGATCTTTTCAGACTGCGGATCCCGACGTCCGTCTCGCTCTCGCCGGACGAGACAAAAATTACATACACTGTCGAGAGAATGGACAAAAAGGAAAACAAGTATTTCACCAATCTTTTTGTCTATGATACTGAGTCGAAGCAGGAAAAGCAGTTTACCCACGGCAACAACAACGACGGTGCCGCTGTATGGTCGCCCGATGGTCAGCAAATTGCCTTCGTCTCGACCCGGGACAAAAAAACCGGCATCTACCTCATGCCCTCGGCAGGTGGCGCTGAAAGACAGATAATCCAACTGGAGGGGTCCATTGGCAACCTGCAGTGGACACCGGACGGCAAGTCGCTGGTATTCTGCCTGCGCTACAGCGACTCGCACTTCATCAAGGACGAGAAGAAAAAGAAAGAACCCCCGGTCTACCGCCATATCACGCGCCTCTATTACCGTCTGGACGGGGCCGGCTTTTTGCCCAGGGATACGTTCCAGGTATATGCCCTTGATATTGCGACAACGAAGCTGCGCCGAATTACTTCCGGCAAAAGGAACAACGTCGACCCCTGCCTCTCGCCGGACGGCCGCTGGGTGGCCTATATCTCCAATCGCCAGCCCGACCCGGACATGGAGATGCTGCGCGATGACCTGTTTGTCATTCCCTTCAAGGGCGGCCGCGAGAAAAAAATCCCGACACCGCCCGGACCCAAAAACGGTCCGAAGTTCTCGCCCAACGGCAAATTCCTGGCTTATATGGGCCACGACAACCCCAAAGATGCCTGGGGCGTTACCAACATCCACGTCTGGAAAGCGGGTGTTTCCGGTAAGCCGAAAGCCCGCGATCTCATGCCCGCCTTCGACCGCATGGTCGTCGATCTGTCCATCACTGACACCAGCGACGCTCATTTTACCACGCCTGTTGCATGGTCGGCGGATGGCAAGAGGATTTTCTTTGTGGCCTCCGATACCGGCGCGACCAACCTGTATTATGTTCCCGCCTCGGGCGGCAAACCTACCCGCATCTTCCAGGGCAAATGCCACATCAAGGGCTACGCCGTGAACGGCAAGTCCCGCCGGGCGGCGATCATCTACGCCGACATCAACAATCCGGGCGATATC
>JAOUEU010000265.1 GCA_029858555.1 Candidatus Zixiibacteriota bacterium | reverse complement strand
ATTGATGTGGTCCTTGATAAGCATGATATCTCCCGGCTTGAAATTGGGGTTCAGCCCCCCGGCCGCGTTGGACACTATCAGTGACTCCATCCCCAGCGCCTTGAGCACTCGTATCGGGAACGCGATTTGTTTGAACGAATACCCCTCGTAGTAATGAAATCGCCCCTGCATGCAGACCACCGGCTTACCTTCGAGGGTGCCGAACAGCAGCCGCCCGGCGTGCGATTCCACCGTCGAGACGGGGAAATGCGGGATCTTGTCGTAATCCACGGTGGCGACCATCTCGATCCCCTCCACCAGCGACCCCAGCCCGGTGCCGAGAATTATCCCGATCTTCGGCTCAAACTTCACCTGCCCCCGGATGTACGAAGCGGCCTCGCCGATCATACTCCTCATCTGGTCGATACTGTCCATATCCGACTCCTGTCTTTGGCTGTTTTTGTTTTCGTTGATGAGTTCAATATAGCTATTCGTTTCCCCCTGTCAGGCAAAAAAGCGGGGTTCCCCCGCGATCTCCGCTCTTGGGCAGGAGCGTCTACTCGGTATATTCGTCTCTCAGCAACCCGTAGGCGAACACATCGTGAAACCGGCCTTCGCGAAATGTCGCCTTGCGCCAGACCCCTTCACGAACAAACCCGCTCTTCTCCAGCAGCCGTATCGAGCCCGTGTTCTTTTCATGCACCACCGCGTATACCCGCGCCAGGTCAAGCTCGCCAAAGGCGAAGTTCAGCATGAGTCGCATAGCCTCGCTGGTGTGACCCTTCCGCCAGAAATCCTGCCCCAGCCAGTAACCCACCTCGGCGTTTTTGTCCCGCCGGTTGACCCTGCTCAGCCCGATCATGCCGATAATCTGCCGTGTGCCTTTGTCCTCAATGCCGAAATGGTAGTCCGTTTTTGCACGGGCCATCCGGTGAGTGGTGTTAATCCATTTCAGGGCGTGCTCCAGTTTGTACGGATACGGCAGGATCGCCATATAACGCGCTACATCGGCGTTGTCAGCGTGCCGCCGCATCGACTCCGCATCCGAGCGCCTGACCCCGCGCAGGTTGATCAACTTACCTCTGAGAGTCGGTAATGCCATGGGCAAGTATAGTTATGTTGACGCAGATTAGCAACCACATCCGGCGTAGTGGTGCAGCCCGCTTGTTTGCCGTGGGTTTTATCGCACACAAAAAAAAGACCGGCCGTGAGGGGTACGGTGGCCGGTCTTGGTTCACTTGATGGTGGGATAGGACTAATTTTTTTCGGCTTTGTCCATCTCCTCGGCAAACCTGGCCGCGATATTGTCCAGTTCATCGGCCAGGTCGTCCGGATTGAATTGCCCTTTCGGTTTTTCTTCATCCGGGCCGTCGTCGGGGTCGATGGCGTTGTGCTCCATCCCGTTGCCCACCTCCACTCTGTCGGTGTCGGTATCTTTGGCTCCGGCGGGGCTTTCGGCCTCACCGGTGATAAACCCGTCCGGGACGTCTTCGGCCCGGGCCTCGGTCTCCACGATATGCCCGAGAGGAGGCGGTGGTGGCAAATCGGGAGCCTTCTTGCCCCGGTCGGCTTCCCTGGCTTCTTTCTGCCGAGTGTAGCTTTGCAGCGCCGCGGCCAATTCGGGATCGAGCGCCGAAGTATCTTTTTCCGGCTCCTCGGTAGCCTCTGCTTCAGCTTTCTCCGGCGGCTGCTTGCCATCCTTTGCTTCGGTCGGCAGGATCTGCTCGGCGGCGTCAGCTTCTTCGGCTTTTATGCCCCGGTCCTTCGACGGCGGGGTGGCGATGGTCTCGTACCTGCCGGATTTGACCTCGGCCGAGTCGGTAACTTCGATATCGTCTTCTCTCGCCTCCGATGACAGCTCGCGCTTGATATTGACGCTGGCGATGTCGTCGAGCAGTTCCAGGTGCGAGTTAATCATGCCGCGAAGTTTGCTAAGGTAGGACTTCTTGGTCAGTTCCAGCTTGGCGATCTGACCGTCGAGCTGACCCATCTGCTTGGTGCGGGAAGCGATAACCGTTTCGGCCTCGCTCCTGGCTTTCGAAAGAATCAGTTGCGCCTCGTTTTTGGCGTTGGCGACGGTCATGTCGGCGTTACGCCGGGCGTCGATGGCCGCGTTCTTGATCGTATCCTCGAACTCCTTCAACGCCCTCATCTGCGATTTGACCGAATCGATTTCCATCGACAGCTTGAGGTTTTCCTGCTTCATCGTTTCCAGCGCCGTGGCCACTTGCTCCAGGAAAGTGTCGACTTCCGCCTTGTCGTAACCACGCATCTGGTTGGAAAACTCGTAATTCCGAATGTCGTTGGGAGTCAGATCCATGATATTCTCTCTTATTTTTAAGTTACCCTTTGCTCCGCTTGTATGCCGGCTTTGCTCCCTGCTCAAAAAACGAACAGCGATTTATCTAGTACCTCTATTTTATTATCGCCATTTCCGGCAGATTTATTTACCGCCGGCCGGCCATTTTTTGAGGCGACCAAAAAGGGCTTGTTTTCCAAGTATAGCGGTGATTATGACGGTGGACGGGCCGACCGAATGGTCAGTCTTCGCGGGAGCCGAAAATGGAGGTACCGATACGCACCATGGTTGAGCCTTCGGCGATGGCCTCGGCGAAATCATCCGACATCCCCATCGACAGGACGTCAAATTCCCGGCCGACAAGGTCCTGGCCCTGCTTGAAAAGATCGCGGCAGGCGGCAAACGCCGACCGGACCTGCTCCTCGTCATCGGTGAACGGGCCGATCGTCATCAAGCCCGTCAGCTCGATATGGGGAAGGCCGTTGACTTTCTTGACAAGCTCCAGGCACGCCTCGGGCGCGACGCCGTATTTCTGGGATTCACCGGAGCAATTGACCTCGATAAGACATTCGATGGTCCGGTCGACCAGGCCCGCCTGGTGGCTTATTTCTTCGGCGAGCTTCAGAGAATCCACCGATTGAATGACGTCAAAAAGCTGCACCGCCTTCTTCACTTTGTTGGTCTGAAGATGACCGACCATATGGAATGTGGCGATGTGACCCACCTCGGTAAGCTTGGGCTCGGCTTCCTGAATGCGGCTCTCTCCGATATTGTGGATGCCGGCGGCGACCGCCGTCTTCAGGGCCGCGGCGGAATGCTGCTTGGAGACGGCCACGACGGTGATGTCGTCGGTGTCGCGGTTGTACGCCTCGCAGGCATCAGCTATCTGGCCGTAAAGGGCCCTGATGTTTCTGGAGATATCGTCTTTCATTCGGCAATGGAATTAACGGGCAAGCCCGGGCAGAAGGCAAGGAAAATATTGACTGAGGTTCGGCAGAGGTCTCTCAGGCGTCTTCGGCAATCAGCTTTTTCTGGCGCTCGTCGAAACCTGTTTGCTCGAATTCGTTGTACAGATAGACGCGGAGCTCGTGTGCGCATTCGGCGTCGACAATGCCGAAATCCCTGATCCGGCATTTCTTGATCATGTCCAGCAGGAAGCCGATCATCTGCGCCGCCTCCATGCTGGTCAGGTACAGAGCCACGTTCGAAATCGTCCGATCGTTGTCGGTGTCATGAATTCGCATCTGTGTCCTCCTTTCGCTGGTCAACAGCCGAATCACCGGCTCTATGCCACTGCCAGTTGAGCCTGCTCCTGGGCTACGGCCGGATTGAGATAATCCGGGGGCACAACCGGCCCCGGTGGCAACTCGGTCTCTGTCGGCAGAAACCGCGCTTGCAGGCTTGCCAGCGCCGCGTCCACGCGGCCGAAAAAGTCCGTCACCGTGTCGGTCAGCTGAGCTTTGGCGGTATCAACCATCTCGCCGGAGAAACCCAGTGCTTCGGCGGCCAGGTCAAAAAACCGGCCGACGTTGTCGGCAAGAGTCACCTCGGCTTCGTCAAGGTAGTTATCCACGGCGTCGAAGAACGCCACCATCATCTCGGAGGTGCCGCTTTCGGCCAGACTGCCTGCCGATGCCAGGTAGCTGCCGACCGATTCGGGAATCTGCTGGGCAACATCGCGTGTCTGAATGTTGAAACGATCCAGGAAAGCGAAATTGAAACTGTTATCCAGCATAAAACGCAACGAGAATTTGTTGACCGTGCGGCGATGACCGTCGAAATCGGTAATCTTCGTCGCCCGGCGGATATTGACGGCTTCGCGCCGGAACGACTCCACGGCAAAATTGCGGCTTTGGTAGCCGAAGGTCGCCGCCTGCCGTGCCCGCGCCGTCTGCCACACCGTCGGCGTGGTACCACCGTCGGTGCTCTCGGTCACATTCGTCTCGACGACTTCTCTTCCCTTAAAATCGAGCGCGGCCGTAAGACCAAAGCCGGCGGCGGCGAATTCATCGACCGCCTCGGCATCGCCGTCGACCACCTGCTGCAGCGTATGCGTCAACGCCGCCAGGTCAAACTGCAGTTGCATCCGGTAGTCCAGTTTCGCCCGACGCAGGAAGTAGTATGTG
>JAOUEU010000371.1 GCA_029858555.1 Candidatus Zixiibacteriota bacterium | reverse complement strand
TTGCCGTAGGTAGTGGTGCCCATGACAAGGCCGCGGTCCCAGTCCTGAACCGCCCCGGCGACGATCTCGGAAGCGGATGCCGTGCCTTCGTCAACAAGGATTATCAGGGGCTTATCGGGATAGAGAGGAGGCCGCTCGGAACGGTAGTGACGCTCGCTGTCTTCATAGCGCCCGCGCGTATAGACGATTTCACGGCCTTCCTTGAGGAACAGCTCCGCGGTTTCCTTGGCCTGGTCCAGCAGGCCGCCGCCGTTGTTGCGCAGGTCGAAGATCATTCCCGAAATGTTCTGCTCGTTCAGGTAGCTGATGCCGTCACGCAACTCGTGGGAGGTTTCTTCGGCGAAACGTGACAGCCGCACATAACCCACGTCGGTGCCCGGTATGACGCCGTAGTAGTTGACGGATTTCAGCTCGATCACGGCCCGGTCGACCTCGAACTCCATCAGGTCGGCAATGCCGGCGCGTCTCACCATCAGCTTCACGGAGGTGCCGGCGTCTCCGCGCATGAGCTTGGCGGCGTCGGCAGATTTCATCCCCTCGGTGGAGGTGCCGTCTATTTCGTATATAATGTCACCGGCGCGGAGTCCCTTGTGGTATGCCGGTGTTCCCTCGATCGGGGTGATGATGGTAATGTAGTTATCACGGGCGTCAATCTGCATGCCCAGACCTTCATACTTACCGTGCGTGCTCTCCATCAGGGCGTCGTAGGATTGTTTTTCCATCAGGACGGAGAAGCGGTCGAGGTTTGACAGCATCCCCCTGATGCCGGCTTTGATCATTTCGCTGGCATCGATGTCTTCCATGTACTGATTCTGAATATAGGCCGCCGCTCGATCGAGCTTTTTGATATTGCGGAAGAATGTATCGCGGTCGTCCTGTGGAGTGACCTCGTTGGTCGGTTGGCCGTCGTCCACCTCAATTTGGAACGTATCGGCCCACAGAACCGGTTCGGCAGCCGAGGAGATCTGAAGAGCTTCGCCCGAGCCTGCAAACCAGATTACGGCCAGGGCAAAGAGCGTGACGCCAAACAACTGCACGGTATAACGAAACATGTATAATCCTCCAATCGTGAATGCAACGGCTGCCTATATACAAGCTAACTAATTATTAACCTAAGTCAAGCCCGGCGAAGTAGAGCGGGGCGCTGTATCCTTTTGCAGGTTATACGCTTAACCAGCACATTTGGTTGCAACTACCGTGCCTGTTTCAACTGAAATAATAACCTGTTGTCTCCTTTGTAATTAACGATATATTACGCACATTGTCGGCAACTTTTATGCATATATTGGCGTCAAATCAAGTGATGGTACATCGAGGAGTTTCTCAGGTTTCGAAAAACGTGATCTTTGGCGGCCGGCCAGAGGCAGGTCGACCTGGCGGCGGGGAGTATCTTCAGGCCGGCTTATGAAATATAGAGAGTCCCAGTCTCACTCCGTTCTTCTCAATATTCTGCTGCCCGGATTAGGCCACGTCTACTGGAAAGAATACAGCTTCGGCCTTTTCATATTTCTGGTGATGCTCATTGCGGCGGTCCTCTTCGTTGCATCACTGTTCGTAGCAGTGCCGGCTACGGCCAAGGTGTTTATGTTCGGTCTTCCCGGGGTTTTTTACGCCTTTACCTTCGTCGATCTATACCGCACGGTCAGGAGGAACCGGGCCAAGGTGGTCCACACACGGTGGATGACGGCGCTTGTTCTGGTGGCCGCCGTCGCCATCCAGGTCCTGGCGCCGATTGCGCCGGTCAACTTTCTCATCCGTAACGCGCCGGAGTTTTTCCTGATGGAAGACAACGGCCTGATACCGGTGCATGCCAAAGGCGATCTTCTCATGGCCAGTCCCCTGGCCTATCGTTATGACTTTTTCTTTCTCGGCAGGCCGGTTCTTCATGCCCTTCCGGAGCGGTACGATGCCGTGCGCTTTCGGGATGAATCCGGGGCGGACCACACGGCCCTGGTGCTGGGTCTGCCGGGAGAGGAGGTCGAACTCACCGAGAGCATCCTGATGGTGAACGGTCTGCCGTGTTTCGATGCCGCTCCTGCCGGTTTCACCTCCCTGGGCGATTGGCCGTTGACATCAGTGGAGGAATTCTCTATTTTGGTCGCTACTCTGCGGATGGGAGAAGTTGACCGGGTACGAGACGTGCCCCTGATGAACGTGCGCGGCAAAGTCAGCAGTCTTTGGTGATGACAATTAAAAATCTTATTTTCGATCTCGACGGCACTCTGATCGATTCATCCGCCGGAGTTGTCGATGCCGTCAACTACTCGCTGAAAATGGTTGGGTCTCCCCAGCAGGAAGCTCGGGCTATCAAGAAATTTATCGGTTATTCGCTGGCGACGATGTATCCGCATTTTACGGATGCGCCGTATGGTGAACTCTACCGTCATTTCCGCGTCAGGGCTGCGGAGGTCATTGTCCGGTCGGCGGTGCTGCTGCCCGACGTCGCGGAGATTCTGCAGTATTTACATGGCAGGGGTTACCGCATGGCTATCGCCACGACCAAAGTGCGGTCAAATATTGACGGCATTATTGACAAATTCCAATGGCATCC